>JAHDHJ010000083.1:0-11345 GCA_020631375.1 Saprospiraceae bacterium
CCTAAAGTAGCTTCACCCTTTTTAGAGTCGGCAGCCTTATGGCCTGCAAAATATTTATATAGGATAACCCAATGTATTTTGATGCGGGATTTGGAAGAAGAGAAAGTCAAGGAACTCTTAGAACCTTATGAAAAAGAAAAAACAGCCGAAGCAATTTATTCGGTGGATTTGCTCATGAGGTATTTGCCTGATTTTTTCAATTTGGCGAAAGGATTGGCTCCTGATGATTCTTAGTTATATTGATAAGACAAACTGCAAAAGATTGGTCCTTTCTTTAAAATCCTATAATATTAATACGGGAAAAATTCAATCGGTAAATGATTGTTATTTGGAATATGAAAAGACAACTCCATTTTTTTTACCAACTCCCTTGCCTTTGTGTAATATGTCATTTAAAAATGAATATATTTATTTTGCTAAAAATAATGTGTTATTTCGCATTTCAATTAAAGGATTTATTACAGGATTTAATTTGGGTGCTTCTGCTAAAAAAAAACATTTTTCACGAATCTGTCGGATACATTTAAAATTTTAGTTCATACAGATAAAGGCTGTCGATTATTCAACCCTGTAGGAAATCAATTTAATCCGAGTGTTGATTTTTTTGCTAACGATTTTGAAGTACATTCCGCCTGTTTTTTAAAGGATAAAATCCTTTTGGCAAGTAAGGATCAATTAGGTGTATTTACCTTGCCTGATGATAATTCTATTCCGAAATTATTAAGCCATAAAAATATAAGTGGAAAAATAATTTCAGTACAAAAAGGCAAAAATAGAAATGAATGTTTTGTATTGTTAGAGAATGGTCGGGTTGTTAGCTATGATTTAAGAGGGATGAAGTAATTTTAATAATGATTATTCCAATCCGTAGTCTAAGAATCTATAAATCTAAATATCTAATCGTCTAATCGTCTAATCATTTAAGACCAATTTGTCGTACCTTTGCCCTATGGAATTAACAGGAAAAGTATTGAGCCAGATTTTGGCGAAATTAAAAATAGAGGAACTGAATGAGATGCAACAAAATATGCTCTCTTCATATGGAAGCGGAGATGATTTTGTTTTGTTGTCCCCAACAGGAACAGGAAAGACGCTAGGTTTTTTATTACCTGTTTTAAATGGATTGAATAAAAAAGTAAAAGGTGTACAAACATTGGTATTGGCACCGTCTAGGGAATTGGCATTGCAAATAGAATCTGTTTTTAAAAAATTGGGAACTAATTTTAAAGTGAATTGCTGTTATGGAGGTCATCCGCTAAAAGTGGAATTGAGAAACCTTTCCGATCCTCCCGCATTGCTTATCGGAACGCCCGGAAGAATAGCGGATCATATAAAAAGAAAAAGTTTCGACCCCAATAATATCCATACTTTGGTTTTGGATGAATTTGATAAATCTTTGGAATTCGGATTTCAAAAAGAAATGGAATTCATAACAGAGAGTTTGGATTTAATTAGTAAAAAAATTCTGACATCCGCTACACGGGCAGATGAAATTCCAGAATTTACGGGAATTGTTACGCCTATAATTTTGGATTATTTAGGTGATGTAGAACCTGAATTATTAACCATAAAAGCGATTAAATCAGAAAATGAAGAAGATGATAAATTGGATATTCTTTTTCATCTGATTTGTGAAATTGGGCATGAGCCGACATTGGTTTTTTGTAATCATAAAGCCGCTGTCGCACGCATCAGTGAAATATTATGGAACAGGGGAATCATACACGAAACTTTTCACGGAGGACTCGAACAGCAAGAACGGGAAAGAGCCTTGGTTAAATTCAGGAATGGGAGTCTGAATGTGTTAATTACTACAGATTTGGCAGCAAGGGGTTTGGACATACCGGAAATACAAAATGTAGTCCACTATCAAATTCCTTATGATGAAAAATCATTTACTCATAGGAATGGTCGGACAGCAAGAATGCACGCTACAGGAAAAGTTTATTTCGTGATGGCTCACAAAGATTTTTTTCCGGATTACCTCAAGGAAGAACCTGAAATAGAATTATATAAAGAAGCTGTGAATTTACCTCCCAAACCAAAATGGGAAACCATTTTTATCAGTGGCGGGAAAAAAGATAAAATTAATAAAGTGGATATAGTAGGTTTCTTTTGCCAAAAAGGAAAACTCGCCAAAAATGAATTGGGCTTAATAGAAGTGAAAGATTTTTATTCCTATGTCGCAGTAAAAAAGGAAAAAGTAAAACCCCTATTAAAATCCCTTAAAGGGCAAAAAATTAAAAAACAAAAACTTAGGATAGAATTGGCAAGATAAGGAAGGGAAGTCGAAAAATCTGACGACCTCTAGTATTCCGATCTATAAACTACTTTCTTCAAAATAATGATCTTTCAATACGTTTTTCCAAGAAACAAGTTTTTGTTCGCTGATGAGTGGTTTAGGATCGCCACTTACATCCTTACAATGGCAAACCCTTGCAACGTTATCTTGATAAGCATTCCATTCTCCTAATATTTTGCAATCATAGTTTTGATGGAAATGGGCTTTAGTATTATCGTAAAACCGGTTTCTATGTGATAGGTAGTCCGTTTCTACCAAATACAATTCATCAAAATCTATGTGATTGAGGTTTTTTTCATTGTGTATAGGATAAAACGTTTTTTCCGGACAAGCGAACCATGTATCCGGAATACCTACGATGGGAATATCCTTCCCTTGGGTTGTTTCTTGTACAAAATTGGTGAATCCGTCAAATTTGAAGCCTTGGTGTTTTTGATAAATCGAAATATAATAACCGGATAATAACAAAGATAGGGCGACTGTGAAATGGGGTAGCTTATTTATTTTTTCGTAAGCAAGAGAATAAAGCATTGCTAACATAGGCATGAGATAGAAAAAATAATTTTTATTCTCCCTTCTAGTAATCAATGTTGAAATGATCATTACCCAAAAGAAAATTTGTACGAACTTATTTTCCTTGTGTGCTTTGCTTGCAAAAAAGAGAATAATACTACTAAGGAATAAAGCGGCTTCCATCAAATGTTGGCTCCAGTCATAAGAAGTGAAATAAGCCAAAATATAATTATTGACAGGAGAATTCATATCTTTCTTATTAGATATGAGGCTTGTCATTTCATTGAATGAAAATGTGGTTTGGTGAAGGAATAAATAATATCCGATTCCCAATGAAGCACCCAAACCCATCCCTAAGAACATTTTAGCCATTAGGGCTTTATCGGAAATATATTCATCCCTTTTATATATTAGGTAGGAAAGCATATAAAATGCCCCGACAAGTCCCATGATATGAGCTTCAAACGCTGCCAAGATTAGGAAACCCGCAGGAATGAATTTCTTTTTGATAAACAAAAGGAAAGCAAGGGAAATAATAGCAAAAACCAAGGCATCCGATCTCCCCGAATGGGCTATAAAGAAGAGGGGAGGGAATAAAGGAAGGAATAAGGCAGTATTCTTTCTTACAGCCCTGCTAACTGGGAGGTATTTCATGATTTTCCACCAAATGAATGTAGAAAGAAAAACCAATAAGGAATTGAAAATAAATATATTGCCTTTAGTCCAGCCAACTGCATTCAGATAATGCCCTATTATGAAATTATATTGGTTGCCGAAAAGTTGTTTTCTACCCAAAGCATCTTCTTCCAGGAAAACCAAATCCTCATTAATTCCTAATTGGGTTAGATTCCAAGCATTGGAAATCGTCCAACTATCATCCTCAAAATATATATTATAATTAGTGTGTAAAAACCAATATGCGATAGCAGTTATGGCTATTGGGAGCAACACAAGGTATTTATTCATCTCAATTTTAATTTCTTTGCCTACTCTTTTGGGGGGCAAAATTACGAATTTTTATAGGAATTTTCATTCCTAATTCATTATTATGCTTCAAGAACGTATGAAGAATAGCTTTTGAAATTAAAAACAGCATTTTTTTGGAAAAAAATAGAAAAACAGACTTTATAGAATTCTGAATAGCTCAAGGACAAAGTCCTCTAAGAGAACTTTGCCCTTGAATTTGGGTTTATCTCACCAATGTGAAATCCCCTTTGTAAATCCTTGTTTGCCCATCTACGAACTCGATTTCTGCGACATAGACAAACACGGCAGGATTGACTTTTTTCCCTCGGAAATTCCCATCCCATCCTAATGACGGAATATTAGGTTGGAAATTCTCTCGTGCAAACATCAATTCTCCCCATCGGTCAAACAACCTGAAATATTTGATATTCGCAACACTAGTCGCATCTGAATAAATACTGAAGAAGTCATTATATCCATCTGCATTAGGAGAAAAAGCATTCGGGATATAAATATCCCTATCCTTATCCACTCGGATAAGGATTTCGGTAGTAGCCACACATCCATTAATGGTATCGGTAACGACAATATTGTATTCGACAGTCGAAGTCGTATAAGTTACCGGATTGGCACAACTATCACAACTCAATGTTCCTGACGGTGTCCAAGCATAGGTGACATCTCCTTGGTTCGCCAAAACAAGTAATTCCAGGCTGTCGCCCAATTCGATTAAAGTGTCCATAGGAATGGTAGTGAGCAATAATTCAGGTGTTTGATCTACATGTATTTGTAAGGAATCAATACAACCATTGTCATCTTGTATATAAACTGTATGTAAATCACTAGGCAGATCCACGAAAATGGTATCAGTACTGAAATTCGTAGTATTATTAATGGCAAACATATGAGGAGGCACTCCACCGGATGATTCCTCCACTATTATCATACCACTGGATTCTCCAAAACATTTTGCTTTTATCGAATTCAAACTGATCTCTAATGGAGGTGGTTCTGATATGCTGGTCGTTCCGATTGCCTCGCATCCATTGTCATCAATTACTGTAACAGTATAATCACCAATATCCAAGCTTGTAGCAGTTTGTGTCATTTGGCTATTGGTAGCAGTATCCCATAAATAATTGTATGGAGCAGCACCATTTTGTGGAATGACTATTGCTTCCCCATCAGCAGCATCAAAACAGTAAGCGTCCGTCGCCATAATCGTATCTATTAATAAAGTATTGATAGAATCAACATCAATCTCTAGAATATCTACGCAACCATTTTCATCCGTCACAGTTACAGAATTCGTACCAAAACATAAATCATTAGGATTCATTTCCGTATTACCATTAGACCAAGAATAAGAATAGGGCGAGGTTCCGCCGCTTACATTTATAATTGCTGTTCCATCACATCCGAAACAATTGGCAGGGGTAGTCCCTCCTAAATCCACTATTAATTCAGGAGGTGCATTGATAGTGAAAGATTCTGTTTTTGTACAATTATTTGTATCACTTACAGTAACATTATAATTACCAATAGGTAGATTATTTGCCGTTGCACCTTGCCCTGTTGCAGCACCATCCCAAGTATAGGTATAAGTTCCTGTTCCACCTGTTACACTTATGCTGATAGAACCATCAGGAGTGTCGGTACATTTTGTATCAATAATAGCTGTATTGATAATAATCTCATCATACTCATCCACGAAATAAGTTTGAACAAATGTACAACCGGTCAAATCGGTAACTGTAACCGTATAATTACCTGAACTCAAATTTATGTTTGGATTTCCGCTACCTATACTCCAATTATAAGTATAAGGAGGAATGCCGGTAGCCGGAGTAATTTCTATGCTTCCATCACTTCCTCCAAAGCAAGAAACCATAGTTATATTTTCAGTTGCATCGACTGCAATCGGCTCATTAATGACAACAGGGATGCTGGTACTACAATTATTATCATCCGTAATCGTAACCGTATAAGTTCCCATGCTCAAATCACTGGCGATTGCCGTATTTTGAACGGGATCGGTATTCCACTCATAGGTATAATCTATTGCTACCAATCCGCCGGTTGCGGAGGCTACCGCCGAACCATCCGAGCCGCCATTACAAGTTACATCTTGTAATACAAGTACCTCAGGAATCAAAAGGTCAGGTTCATTTATCACGATGGTTGCCACATCACTACAAGCATTATCATCTGTTATGGTTACAGTATAAGTTCCTGCACTTAATCCGATTGCGATAGCTGTTGTTTGAATAGGATTCGTACTCCAAGCATAAGTGTAATCCGTTAAAATTGTTCCTCCTGTGGCTGAGGCTATCGCCGAACCATTTGATTCTCCATTGCATAATACATCCTGTTGCAATGTCGCTGTTGCTAATAGAATTTCCGGTTCATCAATATCTATTGAAGTAGAACTTGTACAATTATTTTCATCACTAATAATAACGGTATAAGTTCCTGCACTTAAGTTACTGGCAGTGGCAGTATTCTGAACAGGAACAGTGTTCCATTCATAAGTATAATTCGTACCCGTTCCTCCTGTTGCACTTGCTACTGCTTCACCATCCGAACCGCCATTACAAGAAACGTTTTGCACCAATGCTACACTAGGGATAATTAAGCTAGGCTCAATTATATTAATGGAAATAGAACTGCTACAATTATTATCATCAGTAACGGTAACTGTATAAGTTCCTACACTTAAATCAGTTGCAGTGGCAGTATTTTGTACAGGAACAGTACTCCATTCATAAGTATAACCTATGGTATTCGTTCCTCCTGTAGCCGCAGCTACTGCCGAACCATCCGAACCGCCATTACAAGAAACGTTTTGCACTAATGTCACACTAGAAACCAGTAAGTCGGGTTCAATAATAGCTACGCTAATAGAACTGCTACAATTATTATCATCAGTAATAATAACGGTATAAGTCCCAACACTTAATCCGGTAGCTATTGCCGTATTTTGAACAGGAATGGTATTCCATTCATAAGTATAATCCACTGCCGTCAATCCTCCTGTAGCCGAAGCTTCCGCCGAACCATCCGAACCGCCAAAACAAGAGACATCCTGCAATACGGCAACTGCCGGAACCAATTCATCAGGTTCATTAATAGTAATGGAAATAATTTCACTACAATCATTATCATCAGTGATGGTAACAGTATAACTTCCTGCGCTTAATCCATTTGCAATAGCAGTATTTTGGACGGGGTTTGTACTCCATTGATAAGTATAATCTAAAGCTATTGTTCCACCCGTAGCACTTGCTTCTGCCGAACCATCCGAACCACCGAAACAAGAAACATCTTGTACCAAGCTGACTGCCGGAACGAGTAAAGGCGGTTCATTAATATCAATAGAAATGGTACTGGTACAATTATTATCATCCGTAATCGTAACCGTATATGTACCAACATTTAATCCGGTAGCCATTGCAGTATTTTGAACGGGAACGGTACTCCATTCATAAGTATAATCCGTAGCAATAGTTCCTCCGGTAGCGCTTGCTTCTGCCTCACCATCAGCACCTCCGTTACAAGAAACATCTTGCAATAAATTAACACTAGGAACGATTAAACTAGGTTCTGTAATATCTACAGAAATGGTACTGGTACAATTATTATCATCCCTAATGGTAACGGTATATGTACCTACACTTAATCCTGTGGCAGTCGCAGTATTTTGAACAGGAACAGTACTCCATTCATAGGAATAATCTATAGATATGGTTCCTCCCGTAGCACTGGCTTCCGCTTCGCCATCCGAGCCGCCACTACAAGGAACATGTTGTAAGACAATAACATCCGGAACTATAATATCCGGTTCAGTAATTTCCACGGTAGTGGTATTGCTACAATTATTATCATCCGTTATGGTAACAGTATATATACCTGCACTCAATCCGGTAGCTATTGGAGTATTTTGAAGAGGTGTAGTACTCCATTCATAATCATAATCCAATGCTTCTGTCCCTCCCGTTGCACTTGCCTCTGCTTCGCCATCAGAACCGCCATTACAAGAGACATGTTCTAAGGCTATTGCCATTGGAACAATTGCAGTTGGTTCTGTGATTTCAATGGAAATAGTATCGCTACAAGCATTATCATCTGTAACGGTAACCGTATAAATTCCTACACTTAATCCGGTTGCTATTGCCGTATTTTGAATAGGATTTGTACTCCATTCGTAAGTATAATCCGTAGCAATTGTTCCACCAGTGGCACTTGCTTCTGCTTCACCATCTGCACCACCATTACAAGAAACATTTTGCACCAATGATACATCGGGAACGAGGATTTCAGGTTCTGTCAATGTAATGGAAATTGTATCACTACAAGCATTGTCATCTATAACGGTTACAATATACGTTCCTGCGGATAATCCTGTTGCAATGGCAGTGTTTTGAACGGGAACAGTATTCCATTCAAAATCATAAGTTCCAGCTTCCACACCTCCGCTTGCTGTTGCTTCTACAGAACCATCGGCTCCTCCATTACAAGAAATTTGTTGTAAAATAGTAACAGCAGGTATAATGACTGGTGGTCCGATAATTTCTAAGCTCGCCGTGGCAGTACAAAGGTTATCATCCGTTATGGTAACAGTGTAGATTCCTGCTTCCAATCCTGTGGCAACAGCAGTTGTTTGGATTGGAACAGTATTCCATTCGTAAGTATAATCAACTAGAACTGTGCCACCCATTCCTAGGGAAGTAATGGAAGTCGTATCACCATTACAAAGCAATATGGAATCTAGGGAAACGTTGGCGAAAAGCTCAGTCGGTTCAGGAACAAATATGGAATCTGTTTCTTCACAACCATTATAACCCGTTACCGTAAGGTAATGCCATCCCGGTGCAACATTCATGTAAATGGAATCCATAGATACATCATCCCAATTGAATGTAAATGGATAAGCATCCGGATTTACGATGGCAGTTACATTCGCCAAGCCGCCATAACATAGAATAGAATCTACTATGACCATAGAATCGATTTCTGGTAGAGGCTCTACCTCAATCATGATTTGTCCTTGAACATTTCCACCGACTTCACCATCTATTCCATTAACAATTCCTCCGTCTATTTGAATGATATAGTCTGTAAAGGGATTCAGGTTTTGGAAGGTGAAAGTGAAATTATCATTATTGGTATTGTGTTCACAACCACTGAACACTTCACAATATATCAGATCGTCTTCTACATTGTCACAGGGGGTCGCATCAGCAAATACAGTAAAGGTAAATCCGTCTAATGGTGTTTCGATACCAAGGAAGTTATCACAAGGGATATAGCCCGGATTTCCATCTTCATACATGATGTCAAAAAGGGTAACTGTGGCTGAACCTCCATTACAGTTTGATGTGAATGAGAAATAAATGGAATGTTCCGGATTACTTCCGTCTCCACATTCGAGGTAACCGGGGTCGCCATTGCCAATGTTTTCCCCCGTGGCGGAAGCCGTGTTCCAACAATAAATCGTATCAGGCTGCATCTGAACAGCAAAATTACAATTATCGGCACCACATTGTTCGGATATGCACAAAGCAAAATCCTCTCCATGATCATCACCTCCCCCGTCAAATACTTGGAGATAGACTTTTGATCCTGGCTCTGCTTCAATTTCATAAGAGACATCTGCTGAAGTACCACCCATTTCACAATCGAGTGGAATTAATCCGGTATTGCAATCTCCTGTATAGGCAATGACGGTCAAATCCGAATTGTCACCAATGATAGAGCCATTATCATCTTCTCCCTCTATTAAAACTGTTCCTGATGATGGTAGCGTGAAACAGTACCATGTGTCTCCGCAATTCCCATTCGGATTGCAAGATTGTACAATGGAATCATTGAGGGAAACCGTAGGGAATCCATAATTTTCAAAATCCCAAATTCCATCACCTACGAAACATGATTCGGCTTGTACCATGAGGTTGATAGCTCCGAAACATTCGTTATTTGGAGGTTCTAAGGTAGCGGCATAGTTTGGATAAACATCTGTAATGGACATATCGAACTGTCCGGCTGTTCCGAATAATGCCTGACCATCTACTTGGATATAATAAGTGTCTCCCGGAATAATACAGGAAGTTTCCAAGGTGAATTGTGATGAGGAATTAGGGAATATCTCAGAATCTACCAATGCCAGATCTGCAAAATCACAACTTGTTCCATCTGTTCCAAAAAGGTATATCTGAGGTAATAATTCCAAATTATTATCGGGGTCAACTTCTATGATGATATGCCCGGATGGAGGAGCGATGAATTCATACCAAACGGTTTGTTGGGCATAGTCAAAAATTCCGGGTTCACCCAATTCTAAGTTCGCACATTCATTGGTTTGGTTCGTAAGGGTTTCCGTTCCGGCAATCGTTCCGAAATCTTGGGCATCACAGATGTCATTATTGGGCGGAGCCATAGAACTACCTGCTGCATCTGTCATTGTTAGAGTGAAATTACCACTCTGCAAATCTTCGCTTACACTGGAACCATCTACTTGTAAATAGTAAGTCAGACTTGAACTGAGGCAAGTGATTTCTAGGGTTTCATCAAGTGAACCTCCATTCCATTCATGTTGGATAGGAATCATTTGACTAGGAGAACAAGTTCCGTCAGCAGAAACATATACCGCTAACTGCAAATCTACATTTTCGCCTAAATCCGAAATGGCATCTATGGTCACGTTCCCTGATGATGGGGGAGTGAATGTAAACCAAACCGTCTGATCTATATCGTCACTCCCTAAACCGAACCCGGGATCGGGCTCATCCGTTTCTGTACTAGCGCATAGATTGGTATATGTAGTATTGGTGTTTAATGTTCCACCATTAGGAACTGTTCCAAGGGATGTTGCATCACAAATATCATCATTCGGAGCAGGCATGCTTCCTCCGTCATCTATGATTTCTATTTGGAAATATCCCTCAGTATTGACTCCGGAACCATCTACTTGCAAATAATATTGTTGTCCCGGTTCTAGGCAAGTTAATTCTAGAGTTTCATTAAATGAACCTGCATTATATTCACTGTCAATTTCAGTGAAAACACCGGAACAATTTCCATTGTCAGAAGTATAGACGGCTGCTTGTAAATCGATTTGGTCTCCAAGGGAATTCGGATCGTTCAAGAGGTTAATGGTAACACTTGAAAGCTCATTGATTCCATCATCGGGAGTAGTAAATGTAAACCAAACCGTCTGGTCGATACCGAATGGTTCTGGTTCACCCAAATCTGTTTCGGCACAATAATTATAATAATCCGTTCCTGCGGGAATACTTCCGTTATTAGGGACTGTCCCAAGGGCGATTGCATCTATGCATTCATCATTGGGAGCAGAGGGGTTCACATCAGTGTTTTCGGATATTGTTATATCAAAAAATCCTTGGAGACTGATTAATGAACCATCTATCATGATGTAATAAGTAGAATTGGGTTCTAAACACTGGACTCCTATTGTTTCAGAAAACCCGATGTCAGGGAAACTGATCTCTAGAGATAAAGGGTCATAAAGACAATCAACTATACTCAATTCTCCTGTGCAAGTATT
>JAHDHJ010000083.1:11355-16489 GCA_020631375.1 Saprospiraceae bacterium
CACTTGTACCATAAACGGTTATTTCAGGATCGATAATATCATCATCAAATGGAGGAGCTAAGATATTGAGTGTAGATGTCACTACAATATCTAGGGCATAACCCGTCCCTCCGGCTGGTGTGTCGAATGTGAACCAAACAGTATGCTCAGGAGGGTAGCAAATAGTAGTGTCCCCGAAATTCTGGGCACATAGGTTATGTTCTCCGATCAAAGTTTGCGGACCACTGGTGAAAGGGTCTCCTGGGAAACTGGTCGCACCGCAGATGTCATCATTGTTCTGGGCAATAACATTATTTGTAGGGGTAATACTGATTTGGAAATCTCCCTCTGCGAGGAAATCTATGATAGGCAAAATTATCACCCCATCTACCATGATATAATAAGTTTCCCCAATATCCAAACAATAGACTTCGGGTACTTCCTCACCCAAGATGATAGGGTCATAATCGGAATTCAATTCGATCATTTCTCCCGTACAAGTGCCATCATCAGAAAAATAAACGCCTATTTGTATGTCAATGTCATCGTTTCCACTATTGATAGCTTCTATAATAGCTGATGGGGAAGTGGCTTCGAATGTAAACCATACGGTTTGATGATGATCTACATTATTGCCCAATATATCTTGTATGATAGGATCCGAGCTTTCAGTTGTTGCACAGAAATTATTATATAATGTGGGATCCGTTCCTACCAATGGACCCAAGGCTACCGCTTCGCAAGGTGTGTCGTTTGCTGTAGGTGCCGGTTGGTTTACAGCTTCCAGTGTAATATCAAATGTCCCCTCAAGGAAATCTGTTGATAATGCTCCTATACTGAAACCATCTATGAGGACATAATATGTTTCTCCGGGATTCAGGCATTCTATGAATGCGTGTTCATCATTGAGGATATGTATGGGGTTGATACCTCCCAATATCACATCATCAATCTCTTCTGATTCTGCGTAAATTTCAATATAATCATTGCAATTCCAAGGGCCGCAACTACAATCTATTCCGCCATCCAATTGGAAAACGGCGAGTTCTATCCTTATGGCATCATCATATTGAGGAATTAAGAGGCATAAATCTCCATTGTATAAATTTTCCGCCCAGATATTCACGGCTCCGGAAGACGGTGCAATAAATGAATACCAAACACCTTGTTCATTCGTGAAATCCGGGGAGTTATTGTATCCTTGTATGGTATAGGGTTCAAAGAAATTGTCTGCACAATAATTACTTTGGTTCAAAAGGGTAGTTGTTTGTCCGGGAGCTAATTGTATTCCGCCATCCAGTGCAATAGCATTACAAATTTCATTATTCGGTGCGGGTGGTTGTTCCAAATCACTTACCGAAATGGAGAAATAACCATCCTGCCCGTTGACTGGCGTAGGCAGCGCCAATAAAAGGTTTTCTGCTCCATCTATGAAAATCCAATAGGATTGACCGGGAGTCAAACAATGTACATCCATTGATTCATCAAAGGCATCATCTTCTCCGGGTGGTTCCAGTCCGCAAGGATTGAAAAGGGAATGTTGTTCTGCCTCGAATATTAATTGGTCCGTATCAAAATTGGGATCGCATACATCATCCAATGTCGTATAAAGGGCTACATAGACATCCAAATCATTAGGGTCGAAAATATTGAGGACACTCGCCGTAGAATTGACATCAATATTTACTGAACCACTAGCCGGTGCAGTGAACTCGAACCATACACCATTGCTTATATCCCAATTGAAAGCCGGTATGGGATCTTGCGGGCCATTAGGATTAATAAGGGTAGTTGCACAAATGTTGGATTGCAAATTACTATTTGTCGTAACTGAATTTCCGGGAGATGGTGTTCCCAGATATTCTGCTCCACAAATGAAATCGGAGGCTTGGGTAATCCCATCATCATAAATTCCTATACCAAAGAAACCATGTTCCTCATCAAATATATTTAGGAAATCCACAGGATTGGAAATTCCACTGACTAAAATATAATAGGTTGTATTAGGCGTGGGGCATTCTAGGGTAACGGTTTCATCCAAAAAAAGAATATCGGTAAGGTCCACCCCGTCTGCTACCTCTGTTAGTGAATTACAACTTCCATTTTCAATGAATATGGATCCTCCTAAATCTATGTCAGTGCCATCTGATTCCAATTCAATCGTAAGTACACTTCCTACATCATTCCCTGTTTGGAAAGAAAACCATACGCCATAATCGGATGTCCAATTATTAGGTTCGGGGTCAGGATTGCCACAAAAGTTTTGATAAATGGTATTGCTTTCATCTCCCAAATTACTTCCGAAAGGTACGGTTCCTAAAGGGACTGCATCACAGGCTACATCGCTAGTTGTAGGAAATGTTCCTGTAAGTGTAATGGTGGCCCTATAGCACCAATTACCACCACATCCTCCTCCCCAATTATAGCAGGTTTGCCCTAAATCTATGGTGGCGTTTCCTCCGAAATTGAATGTTGTGCCATTGAAGATGATTGTATTTTCATCAATCACCTGAATGGATTGGTTGGCACTGCCACCGCCATCGCCGAATACGGCGGAAAGCCCTGCAACGCAACCTAGGGGAGAGTCATTTTCAAGACCATTGAATTCATAGTTTATCGTAGTGGGACAAAAGAATGGAGTATTGTCCAGAAGGTTCATATTCACATTCCTTACACAGCCATTGCAGCTGGTTTCAAAGAAATTACAATCGAATGTAGGAATATCTCCTCCCTCAAACCACCAAGCCGGATCACTGTCTCCTTGTAAGAATCCATCGCAATCCCCGATAGTCGTACTGACTTCATAAACATTGATCTGTATATTGACTTGGGCAAAAAGGCTGTTAGTCAATAAGATGAAGATAAATGATAGAATTGTACACTTTATTAAAGAGAAATTTAATACTTTGATTTCAGTAGATTTATTCATATAGGCATATAATTTTTGAATAATTCCATATAGAGTCCTAAATAACTACATGAATATCCTTTTTTTCTTTTACTTTAGTTTCCTTTTTAAGCAGCTTCTAAGGTAGCGAATTATTATGTAGTACTGAATTATTAGACTTAAAAAATGCTGTTAAAAATATAAGGTTGAATAGGAAAATGGCTAAAGAAAAAGAGCATAATATACTGCTAGAGAGGCAAGAGGCGACTTTGTTGGGGAGCTTGTTGTCTCCATATGATCCGCTTAAAGTTTTGAATCTGGCTTGTGGGAAGGGATTGCATATGGAATATGCTCAATTTGGTGTTGATGAGAACCCTAATCTAATAATGGAAGCGATAAACCGGTATCCAGATAAGGATTTTACTGTGGCGAGTCCAAATGTTACAAATTTTCCAAATACTTCATTCGATGCTGTTTACTGTATGGAACTTTTGCATATCTTAGAGAAAGAAAAGGCATTGGAGGTTTTTGGAGAAGTAGGCAGGGTTCTTAGACCGAATGGGCAGTTTATCTTTTCGGTTCCGTCTAAAAGCAGAAGCCAAGCCAAGGGCATTGTCAAATATGATATGAAAGAAATCAAATCATATTTTCCTGAGGGGCAATGGGATTTTAAAAGTTATTATGGGCTTCAATGTTTGCCAATAATGGATATTCCTAAGACTGTCCGACATTATTTTTATAACTTGGATTCCTTTTTGTGCAAGAATCTATCTGCTGATTATGCCATGTTTATGGTGGTGGTTATGCAAAAAGAGGGTTTTGCATTTTACTAAAAAGATATAAGCAAAAACAAATAACCGGTTTATCCGTAAAATCCTTAGTTGTAATTTATACTAAGAAAATTAATAATATTCCATGATTAAAAGATTCATACCTAAATTCATCCGTTTGAATTATAAACTATCTGCAAGATATATCAATGATTTGGCGAGTGGGAATATTAGGAAATTCGCTAAGGGTGATCGGAAAAATGTTCCCTATAATGGTATGGTGGAAACTCAGGAAACTGTTCTGGAGGATCAATATGCTGATAATAAACTATCAAATATTAGATTGGCAAGCAAGGAAATTTCAAAATTGCAGATACTGTCCGGAGAAATATTTTCCTTTTGGAATGCTGTTGGGAAACCGACTGCGGGCAGGGGATATAAGAATGGTTTGAATTTGATAGCTGGGGAATTGAAAGAGGATATAGGTGGCGGCTTGTGCCAATTGTCAGGTTTGATTTATCAAACGGCATTAAAATCCGGATTGGAAATATTGGAAAGGCATCCCCATTCCAAGGATATTTTTACTGATAATGAAAGAAATACACCCTTGGGTGCCGATGCAGCTGTGACCTATGGTTATAAGGATCTAAGGATTAAAAATTCTAGGGGTTTCCCAATTAAGTTTACTTTTATCATCAAGGACAATAATGTGTCTTGTAGAATATTCCTAGAGGATAATATTTCCCCTTTTACTACGAAATTCAAAAAAAGAGAAGCGGGTGAAAGCAAAAAAGTAACCACGATTTTGGTAGATAAATATGGGAAGGAGGAAGAAATAGGGGAGAGTGAGTATTTGAGTGTATGAGAAGAATCCATAAGGTCGGTCTTCAAAATAAAAACCTAATCCCCCAATTTCTATTCGTATGGATTATTGCGTATATTAATCCGATAGATGCACTAATCATTCCTCCCCAAATAGACCCGCCTACAAATGCGTATTTTATCCTTTGGAATGATATTCAGAATCGCCTAGGATCTCATTCATTAGAAAATCTAATTTTAACTTTTTTATTAATCCAACATCCGATTTTTATTTCTTTAGAAGGAGGGATTCCAAATTCATCTTGACTAATTAAATATGGATTGTATCTTTCCATAATTTCTTTTGCCTCTTTTTCAGAATCTTCATACTTTAAAGCTTTTTCCCATTCTTCAAAAGCAAGGGAAAGTATTATTTGTTGTTTTCTTGTGTTGTTAGGGTAACAAAATCTGGCAGAACTTGTATAAATGCTTCCTTTCCTTAAAAAAGGCTTTCCGGAATCGGGTTTAAGTTCTGCCATTAATTCTGCATATTCCAGTGCTTGTGGGAATTTTTTTTCTCGAATTAGAAAATTGCTGAGTTGAGAAGCGTAGTTGTATTTTTCTTCATTGGGTAAATTGTTTTCTTTTATTTTTTCTTCCAGAAATTTTATTTTATTAAAAACGGAATAATCACTAA
>JAHDHJ010000327.1 GCA_020631375.1 Saprospiraceae bacterium
ATTAAAATCCATTGAAAATCAGGAGAATGGTATTATTAAAGAAAATAAATTACAAAATTTCATCGACCTTGTTTATCCTAATTTCGGAAATAAAGAACAAGAAGATTACGATAGAACTTACCAATATTTAACTAATTCCGTTAATCGCTTATCTCCATTTCTTCACTCTAAAGAAAATGAAGAAGATTTTTACAAACAATTTGATGGTGTAAAAGTCATTCCTATTGGTTTAGAAAAAGAATATCGTTTATTGTTAGAAGACGAATTTAATTTTATTGCAGCAGAATCATTAAAAGTACAAATTAGCAAAAGATGGTTTGCCAGCCTCTTTGGTACACCTAGCTTAGAAAAATGTAAAATTGTATTTTCCCATCCTAACAATGTAAATTCTAAATTGATTGAAATTGATTATTTCAGATTAAATAAAAAATATATCGATCTGAATCATGGAAGCTTAGGATTGCTTATTAACGAAGATGAATTTTTATTTGATGAAAAAACAACAATCCAATTCCTCTAAATGCCCACTGCCACTCACATCGCCTACTACCATCTTTGCCACCGGAAGCTATGGTTATTCACACACGGCATGAATATGGAATCCAGTTCCGTACTGGTAGCAGAAGGGAGATGGATACATGAGACCAGCTATGAAAGACGAGCTAAGGATTATACCGAATTACAAATCGGGAATATCAAGATAGACCATTACAATACCCGAACAAAATTCATACATGAAACCAAAAAATCCAATAAGCGGGAAGCGGCACATATTGCGCAGTTGAAATACTATATCTATAAACTAGAAGAAGCCAATATAGAGGTATATGGAGGCATATTGGAATATCCTAAATTGAGGAAAAAAGAAGAAGTATTCCTAACAGAAAAAGATAGGGAAACAATCCCATACTGGATAAGAGAAACAGAGGAAATCATGCATATGGATGAATGCCCCCCATTGGTAAAGAAAACGCTCTGTAAGAAATGCGCATACTTTGATTTTTGTTACGTCAGCTAAAAAAGAATCGTGAAAAGAAATTATTATTTATTCAATCCTGGAAGGATGAGTCGGAAGGACAACACTCTGAAATTCGTAAGCGAAGCTAAGGAGGGAGAATTGCCAAGTACTAGAAGAATACCTGTGGAAGCGGTAAAAAGTCTTTATATGTTTGGGGCTGTGGATGCCAATTCCGCGACTTATAATTTCTTAGGAAGACAAAAAATTCCCGTACATTTTTTTGACTATTATGAACACTACACCGGATCTTTCCACCCTAAGGAATATCTGCTTGCAGGTAAGATGCAGTTGGAGCAGAGCAAAACCCATGCTTCCAAGAAAAGACGGCAATACATCGCCAAAGCCATTTTGGATGCGGCGATGCACAACATGCTGAAAAACATCAGATATTATCATAACAGAGGAAAGAAAATGCCTAAAATTATCGAACAGCTGGAAAAATACAAGGAGCAAATTCAACAGACTACTTCTATTCCCGAACTAATGGGCATAGAGGGTAATTTTAGGCAAGTATATTATACTTCTTTTGATACCATACTAGACCATTTCGAAATGAATGGCAGGTCTAAGCAACCGCCAAAAAATGAAGTCAATGCCTTAATGTCTTTTGGCAATATGATGTGTTATACCCTCTGCCTCGACCAGGTTTATCATACCCAACTCAATCCGACTATCAGCTATTTGCATGAGCCGGGAACCAGAAGATATTCATTATGCTTAGACTTGGCAGAGATATTCAAACCGTTGATAGTAGATAGATTAATTTTTAGAACCCTCAACCGGAAAGAAATAAAAGCTGTTCACTTTGATGAACGAATGAATGGTATCACCTTAAAAGACAAGGCTAGAAAAACATTCATACAACTTTTTGAGGATAGGTCAAAAGAAACCATCAAACACAGGACACTCCATAAAAAAGTGAGTTACAGGCATCTTATAAAACTAGAATGCTACAAACTATCAAAATATATATTAGGAATTGAAAAAGAATACAAACCGCTCAAGATGTGGTGGTAAATTCTTTGTACTCATATAAAAATAAGAAGATGTATATTATATTGGTATATGACATAGGTGAAAAAAGAGTGGGAAAAATGCTTAAATTGTGCCGAAGGTATCTCCACTGGATACAGAATTCAGTTTTCGAAGGAGATCTTAGTAGCCTAGACCTCAAAAAACTGAAACAGGAAGCTGCCCATATCATGGATAAGAGCCATGACAGTTTGATTATATTTTCAAGTAGAAATAATAAATATCTATACAAGGAAATATTAGGAAAAGAGAAAGGTCCTACTGATAATTTCCTATAAATGTTGTCGAGGATGGCAAAAAAACAAACACAAGTTATCTTTCAGGATAAATATTTATTATTCCCTGAAAATGAGTCATTTAATAAGTCGTCGAAGTCTAAGTAAGAATACACTATTACCCCTCGACGCAAAAAACAATCGTTCTTTGACATTTTGGATTTTTTATTTTGCTGAAAATCAGTTATTTTCACATATAAGTCAAACGGCTTTTATTTGTACCATTTATTGGAATTGAAACAAAATATTCCAAGCAATCCAAGTTATTTTTAGTTACACTTTTATT
>JAHDHJ010000084.1 GCA_020631375.1 Saprospiraceae bacterium
GCAGAAATTTTCCAGAAAGTTTATTTTTAAAAATTTTATATTTCTTATAATTTTCGGGGTATAAATCATAATCCATTTTATTCATCATATCACCATGAAGATTAATGAATAATAAATAAACAAGCAAAGGAAATTCATCTTTCCAAGAACCTATTTTTCCTTTACGGAAAAATAAATCCGCATTTTCTTTTTTTTGTTCTTTGCTCTCATTATTAGTTTTAGGATATTCACCCATTCCTTTTTTAAGCATTTCAAAAGAGGGGAGATTATCCAAATTAGGAGGAGGCAAATTTATAATGGACCTTAGTTTTTCCACTTCTCCGATAGGATCTTTAATTAAATCCTCAAAACGAATAATAACAGAAGCATGTTCAGACCATTGCTTGACATTCTCTGACCATCCCCCAAAAAAACTTCCGCCCTGGGCAATCACCGCCTCCAACAAATAAACAAAAAATGTAGTATCCTTACGTTTGAATTGTTGCCGCCGATGAGCAATTGAAATCAAAGAATCCCTAGCATCCCGAACCAGATAAACCGCAGGCATCTTTTGTAAATGCAAAGGCAGTTTATGCGGAAGCATATGTGTTTTAATTACAGGATAAGTTTCATAATCTTCAATTAATTCCATATCTTCCCTCTGATGATAAGGAGTAGATTCGATACCATAAACAAAATATAACACATTCCTAAAAAACGTATTACCCGAACGAGGATATGAAGCCAAAATAAGCATGTTGTTAGATTTAGAGATATTTAGATTTAAAGATAACTCCAAGGCGTCACAAGTTATTTAGATTTTTAGATAAAACTCAATGATTCCAATACCAATAAAAATGCACATTCGCACTTTAACACCTTAGTACATTCGCACCATAACACAAGTAGAAAAAATGCAATCAAAAAAAGTAGTATTAATAGACGGAAATAGAACCCCATTCTTAAAATCCGGAGGAGCCTATATGGATTTAATGTCCTACCAATTAGGTCAATACGCCATAAAAGGATTATTAGGAAAAACAGGGATAGATCCCAATATCGTAGATAGAGTAATTATGGGAACTGTTATTTCCAATTTAAAAACCAGCAATGTAGCAAGGGAATCCGCCATAAGTGCAGGTATCCCGAATAAAGCCGCATGCCATACCGTAGCACAAGCCTGTATTTCTGCCAACCGTGCCATTGCTACGGCTTGTTTGGAAATATATGCGGGACAAGCGGATGTCGTCATCGCCGGAGGAGTGGACAACACATCTGACACCCCAATCACTTTCAAAAAACAAATGCAAAAAAAATTATTCAAGGCCCAAAAATTAAAAGGGCTTGGAGATACTTTGAAATTCGCCAGCTCATTGCGTCCCTCGGATTTTGCACCTGATAGACCAAGGGTTGCGGAATATACCACGAACCGGGTCATGGGAGAAGATTGCGATATTATGGCAGCACGATTCGGAGTCAGTCGGGAAGCACAGGATGAATTTGCGGTGCGTTCCCACCATTTGGCAGCCAAAGCTTGGGAAGACGGACATTTAGGAAAAGAAGTCACCCCGGTTTCATTGCCGCCCAAATTCAAATCCATAGAAAAAGACAATGGAGTAAGAGGAGATTCTTCCATAGAAAAAGTAAAAAAGCTAAGACCTGCATTCGATAAAAAATTCGGAACATTGACCGCTGCCAATTCTTCTTTTTTATCAGACGGCGCCAGCGCCGTTTTATTAATGAGCGAAGACAAAGCCAAAGAATTGGGATTGAATCCGATTGCGGAAATTGTGGATTTTGTTTTTACCGGACAGGATTTGGAAACCGAATTATTATTAGGTCCCGCTTATGCCGTTTCGGAATTATTCAAAAGGAATAATCTTTCTTTCGACGACGTGGATGTCATAGAATTTCACGAAGCATTCGCCGGACAAATCCTAGCTAATATAAATGCACTCGCTTCCGATGATTTTTCAAAAAACCATTTGGGAAGGGAAAAAGCATTGGGACAAGTCCCTATGGATAAATTCAATCTTTGGGGAGGTTCGCTTTCCATCGGGCATCCCTTCGGTGCGACGGGTGGAAGATTACTGACCACTACCGCCAATAGATTAATTCATGAAAATGGAAAATTAGGCGTACTCGCAGCTTGTGCTGCTGGTGCCCACGGACATGCCATGTTAATAAGAAGATATTAAAAAGACACTAGATGATAGATATTAGATTCTAGACTAAAAATGTCTAAAGTCTAATATCTAAATACTAAAATCTAAAGAAATGAAAAGAGAAGACTTCTTCACTATAGAAAAAGACCAAGACGGAATCTGTACCATTTGGTTGGAAAATAAAATAGACGGAATAAATATAGTTTCCCCTGATTTAATTTCAATCATGGATGAAATGTTTCAGGAAATGTTTGATGATTCAAGCATGAAAGCCATTATCTTAATTTCCAAATTAAAAGACTTTATGGCAGGTGCGGATATTAAATCTTTTGAAATAAAAAAAGAGGGAGATTTCCGTCCATTCCAAAAAAGAGGACATGAAATTTTGGAATTAATGGCAAAAGATAAACGTCCCGTTATTGCTGCGATAGATGGCACTTGTTATGGATTGGGTTTGGAAGTGGCACTTGCTTGTCATGCTAGGATTGTTTCTAATTCTCCTAGATCAAAAATGGCATTGCCAGAAGTGAAATTAGGAATTTTACCCGGCGGTGGCGGCACCCAAAGATTACCACGTTTAATCGGCTTGCAAAAAGCATTGGACATGATGCTGACAGGAAAAAATATTTTTCCTTACCAAGCCAAAAAAATGGGATTAGTGGATGAAGTCGTAGATAAAAACAAATTATACCACGCCGCTAAAATCATGGCGAAAAAATTAATCAAAAACCCTTTGGAAAGAAAAAGGAAAATCGCATTAAAAGATAAAATATTGGATGGTACTTCTTTCGGTAGGAATATTGTTTTCAAGCAAGCCAAAAAAATGGCATTCAAACAAACCCAGGGAAATTATCCCGCCGTACCTGCCATAATTGATTGTGTAGAAACAGGATTACAAAAAGGAGAAAAAGCGGGATATGAAAAAGAATTGGAACATTTTGAAAAATTAATGTTGACTCCCGCCAGTGCCGGATTGCGTTCTTTATTCAATATCATGACTGAAAATAAAAAACATGACAAGCCGGAAAAAGAATTAAAGACTTTAGGCATGATTGGTGCCGGATTCATGGGCAGCGGCATCACCGAAGTGAGTGTAAAAAACAATATTAATGTTTATTTAAAAGACATTGCTCCGCAAGGAATTGAGAATACGAAAAAAGCAATTTGGAAAGGATTAAAAAAGAAAATAAAATATAAGACATTAGGAAAAGTTGAAGCGGAAGAGATTATCGGAAGAGTACAAGGCAGATTGAATTATAGTGATTTCGATAATGCTGATATTGTCATCGAAGCCGTTTTGGAAAAAATGGAATTGAAAAAAATAATTATTGATGATATTCAAAAACACTGTAAGGAAGATGTAATTATTGCCACGAATACTTCTGCACTTTCCGTAACCGAAATGGCAGAACATGCCAAGAAACCGGAGAACGTTATCGGGATGCACTATTTTTCTCCCGTCCCCAAAATGCCTTTATTGGAAATTGTAAAAACGCCACACACTGCACAGTGGGTCATAGATGCTTGTTACGATTTCGGAGTCCGTCAAGGGAAAACCGTTATTATCGCAAACGACTGTCCCGGATTTTATGTCAACCGTATTTTAATTCCTTATTTAAACGAATGTCTTTTAATGGTAGATGAAGGCATCGCTATCGAAGATATTAATAAAGCAATGGAACAAAAAGGATTTCCAGTCGGTCCATTCAAATTATTGGATGAAGTCGGTTTGGATGTGGCGGCACATGTTGTACAAACCGGAAAAAAGGCGGCAGAAATGCGTCCTGATTTCCCTGTCAATTTATCCGTTCTGGATATGTTCGAAAAAGGATATTTAGGTAAGAAAAATAAAAAAGGATTTTTCTCCTACAATCAAAAAGGAAAACGAACGGGCGTAAACAAAGATGTTTATTCTTTTTTCAAAGGAGACGGTTCTAAAAAATTGGACACAAAAGAAATTCAGGACAGAGCATTGAACATGATGTTAAACGAAGCACTCATGTGCTTGGAAGAAGGCATTATAGATTCGCCTACGACCGGCGACACCGGTGCTGTTTTCGGAATCGGCTTCTTACCTTTCACCGGAGGACCATTCAGATATATGGATTTAATCGGTTTGGATAATCTGGAAACAAGAATGAAAGAATTGGAAAATAAATATGGAAGCAGATTCAAAGCTGCGGATATTTTAGGAAAAATGAATGGGGGAAATGAGGTGTTTTATTAAGACATCTTTTTCAACATTTGATATTGTAGAAGACAATGTCTAAAATGATATGATTACATTTACACCATGGCAGGAATCTATATCCATATTCCATTTTGTAAACAGGCATGTCACTATTGCAATTTTCATTTTTCCACTTCGCTCAAGCAGAAGGATAGGATGCTTTCCGCAATCCTCAAGGAAATAGAAATCCAAAAAGATTATTTGGATGGAGAAAAAATCCGGACTATTTATTTAGGTGGCGGAACGCCATCTTTATTAAAAAGAAAAGAGATAGAATCCATCTTGGAAACCATCGGAAAATTCCATGAAATAGATAAAAATACGGAGTTCACATTAGAAGCCAATCCCGATGATTTATCCAAGAAAAAACTTATTGAATTAGCGGAAACACCGATTAATAGATTGAGTATCGGAATACAATCTTTCTTTGATGAAGATTTGAAATTCATGAATCGGGCGCATAATGCTGCTGAGGCAAACGATGCTATTTTATTCGCCAAAGAATTGGGATTCCATGACATTTCAATTGATTTGATTTATGGTTCGCCTACTACGAGCCATGAAATGTGGGAAAAGAATTTGGAAAAAACCTTCGGTTTCGGAATCCCCCATATTTCATCTTATTGTATGACGGTAGAACCCGGAACCGCCTTGGATCATTTTGTCAAAAAAGGCAAAGCGGAAGCCGTCGATGAAATAAAATCCGCCAAACAATTCAATATGCTCATGGATGCTGCAGCCAAGCATGATTATGAACATTATGAAATTTCCAATTTTTCTAAAAAGGACAGATACAGCAAACACAATACTGCTTATTGGCAAGGAAAAAAATATTTGGGATTAGGTCCATCTGCACATTCATTCAATGGACATTCTAGGCAATGGAATATTGCACATAATGCAAAATATATGAATGGTGTTTTGGATGAAAATAAATTATTACACGAAAAAGAAATCCTAAGCCCCGCTAATATTTACAATGAATATATAATGACTTCCCTACGCACACAATGGGGAACGAAACTGGAACAAATCGATCCTTTTTTCCATTCTTATTTTTTAGAAAAATCAAAAACATTTATTGCCTCAAAAAAATTAATTCATGAAGATGGAAATTTCCGTTTGACACAAAAAGGGAAAATGATAGCGGATAGAATCGCTATGGAAATGTTTTGGGCGGAGGAATGATTACAGTTTTCCACAATTCGACAGACTTATACCAAGCGGTATTCGCTTTACAGCCCCCACTAGCAACAATTGTCTGATATTCAGTAGCTACAAATTTTTCTGAATCCGAAAACCATTTAATCTTCAGTATATTTATAAGTTTATATTTTTGCATCTAACTCTGAAATCTAAATACGAATATCTTTGTAGTACAAACTTTTATTCGCAACTTAGATTGAGAAAACAGTATTTATGCCAACAGAGATTAACAAAACCAATTCCATCTTATTCAAAATACTAGCGATTTGCTGGGCTTTCTTTATTATTCCGGACTATTTTTTCAACCATGCCTATTTCGAAAAATCCATTAGCAATTTTGGATATACGGGCTATATACTTTTCTCTATTGTGATTTTCGGAGGATTCTTATTTTGGAAATCCGGAAAAAAAGACAATATCCTAAAATCTTTTTCCTTGAGCATAAGTGGTTGGCAAGTTGTACTTGGTTCTTCCTTATCTGCCTTGGTTTTATATATTTTTTTTCACAATAATATTCTAAAAGAAGGCAATGCCATTTCGGAGGGCATTCGGATGTTGGGTGTCGGATTATTATATAGTTTGGGTTTTATGTGGATAATTGTTTCCGCATTTGCTATGGGAATCTATCCATTGCAAAAAATAAAAAACTCACTCCATAAAGTCAGTCACCAAATTATTTCCATTGCATTGGGGCTTGGTATTTTGGGAACGATTGCAGCAATCATCGGACAGTTCGGATTACTATATAATTGGGTATTATGGATGCTAACGACTATCCCAACCCTTGTTTTCCATAAAGAAGTTTTAACATTTTTGAAATCCATTATGGTGGAATCCGTTACCTTCAAGCAATTGAATTTGCTCAAGGTTTCGACTTTATTTTTGATGCTTATTTTTATCGCAGCAGGTTTTATTTCCACACTTAAACCCTTTCCCATTGGTTTTGACGGCTCGGGTTTATACATGAATACAACTTCGCTCATTACGAATTATCACGCTTTACCCGAGGGTGGACAAGCTTTCAATTGGTCATTGATCATGGCTTTTGGAGAAATCATGTTTGGGCAAACTACGATAAGTATCATGCTTTCCCATTTCATGGTTTTCTTGATAGTGGCAGTCATTTATAGATTGGCGAGACTCGCCATGTCTCCATCACGGGCATGGATTCCGATGATGATTTTTTTGGCTCTGCCAAGTGTTGTTTATCAAACGGTGAGGGAAGAAAAAACAGATTTCGGATTGACATTTATTATTCTTGCAGCCTTTTTATTGTTATTGGAAATCAAAAAAAACAAAGGAGAAAAAGCCGAAGAAAAATTTGATTTATTACCTTGGGGAATTGCCGGTTTTTTGTTCGGGTTTGCATTTGGAATAAAAGTATTGGCGATTTATGGCATCGTGGCTGCAGGTACTTTATGGGCTTACCGCCAATGGGGAAAATTCGGTGCATTCGGAATTTTATCTTTGGGAACCTGTATTCTTTTTTTAGGAGGATTAAGCGACCTGGCATATATGAATATTCCTCCGAAATCATTAATGATTTCGGAAATCATTTTGGGACTTGTCGGAATTTCATCATTATTGTATGCCCTTATAAAAGAAAAAAGAAAAATATCAATCCCCTCTTTTTCAAAGCCCGCAATCTTTTTATTATTTTTAATGCTTCCCATTCTACCCTGGACGGTAAAACATATTTCCGAGCATAAAAGTATTTCATTTTCCAATATCATCACTGGAAAATCGCCTGACCAAAAATTTAAAATCCCTTTCAAAATATTGGCAGACAAAGAGGATTTAAATCCATTGGAAATTAAAAGGAATCAAGAAAAAGTCATCCAGCAAGAACTGGATAGCTTGCCTAACAGAAAATATCAAAATGGCAATACTGGCAAGAAAAAAAGAGCTCCCAAAAACAATAATAAAATCAATACTGCCGAAAGGGAAGAAATCAAGAGATATATCGGATATGAAAAAGGATTTCCTCTTTATTTTAGTATTCCTTATGATGCCACTATGGGCAATAATATTCCTGGGCGACCGTATATAGATATTTCTTTTTTATTCCTACTACTTGCGCCTCTTATTTTTTTACGACGGGATAAGAAAGGAATTGCTCCGAATTTATTTTATTCATTGATTATTGTTTCTGCTTTATTGGGCTTGGGTTGGATTTCCCATTATATTCCAAATGGGAATTATTCAACATTGGAAAATAGTATTCAAAATGCTATCAATTCATCTTGGGGAGAAAGTGGTTTCGCTTCTGCTTGGTCTGGAATATTAACTACCATCATTCATCTTTTCCAAGGAATCGATGGACCATTATATAATTTATTAAGCGGATTAGGATTCCATTTTGTTTTGATTTTTATAATTGGAATGACAGCATTAATTCATTTTCTATTTAAAAATAAATTCAGGGAATTACCGAGTAGCATGAAGGAAATATCAGTATTGATATTTAGCACCTCCATACTATGGTTTATTTCTGCCAACAATATCCCTTGGTATGGTTTCCCTTCTTTGGCATTAATGGGAATATTATTTGCATATTTATTACAAAAACCCGAATGGATAGCAGGAACTGAAAACATTAAATTCAATCAATATTTCCTAGGGATTATTTTAGGCATATTTTTTATTTCAATGACAGCCCTTAGATTATCCAATCCGGAAATCGGTTCAAAATACTCTTCTGCATTTATAGATAAAGTATTCATACAACACGCAACTCTTGGCAAAACAAAACAAGAATGCTTAGCGGACTTAAGTCCGGTTTACAATATTGCCCTAGATGCAATGAATGAAAATTTAGATAAAAAAATATATCGTGCAGGTACTTATTTGAATTATCATATCAAAGAAAATGACAGAAGAGTCCTTGAGGATAACCAATTAAAAGAATTCGAATCATTCAGTAAAAAAACACATGCGCCGGAAAGATTTGTTGACTTATTAAAATACAATGGTTTTTCCCATATCCTTTATGACATCAACACACCAAATATAGACAAGACGCCGGAACAATCATTGGCAAAAAGAAGCAATGATTTCCTAGTCATCCTTTCCCAGCATCCCGGAATAAAAATAACGGCGACAGACCGCATTGTAAAATCACCCAACAATACGGATTTCGTAGAGGAAAAAGGAAAGAGACAGAATGCAGTACGTTACGGATTATTAGGCCCACAAGTAAGGCAAGGGACATTTATTCTTTTTGAAATATTATAGTATGAAAAAAGAGGAGATCCATATTTTCATACCGGCTTATAATGAAGAAAAAATGATTTCCTCTGTCATTAAAGATATTAGATTTTGTGGATTTAACCATATTTACATCATCGACGATGGAAGTCTGGATCGTACAGTAGAAATTGCAAAAAAAGAAAATGCAGTTGTCCTTAGACATTTAATCAATAGAGGTGCAGGGGCAGCTACACAAACGGCATTGGAATATGCCCGGAAAAAGAAATTACCCTACGTCTTATTCATGGATGCCGATGGGCAACATATTCCAAAACAAATCCAATCCTTAATGGATTCTATGGAAAAGAACCAAACAGATTTAATTATCGGAAGTCGTTTTTTAGTAAAAAAAACGGACACTCCTTTTTCAAGAAAAACATATAATTACATTGGAAATAAATTAATTAATTTAACCAGTAAATACAATTATACCGACACACAGTCAGGATTCAGATTATTAAATAAAAAAGCCATACACGCTATTCAATTAAATATAGATAATTTTGGTTTTTGTAGTGAGATGATACTCCTTGCAGAAAAAGCAGGGTTAAAAATAGACGAAACAGCAATCACAGTAAACTATACTGATTATTCTCTGAATAAAGGGCAAAATTTTTTGGAGGGCATTAGAACCATATTTTCGTTTTGGTGGAAAATTATTTATAATTAATTCAATTCTAATTCATGGAATTAAGAATATTTCAAATTATCGTCCCCGTTTTGGTTTCCGGTTTCATTATCAACCTGATATTAAAATACAGAAAAGGCGACGCTTCCATTTACGAATTAATACTCGGTGGAATTTTCTGGTTCAGCGTTTCATTTTTCGCCTTATTCCCTGATGCCATTTCTAATAAGATCGCAAAAATATTCGGCATAAAAAGCAATGTCAATGCGATTATTTTCTTTTGTATCGGACTTATTTTTTTCTTTCAATTCAAACTCTATTCCCTTTATAAAAAACAGCAGAGAGAAATCACCGAACTTACAAGAAAAATAGCACTAAAAGAAAAAGAATGAAAATTTTATTCGTGCTAGAGCATTACCATCCTTATATTGGCGGAGCTGAAAAACTATTCCGACAGCTTGCTGAATCACTTAGCCAAAAGAATAATCAAATTACCGTAGTTACGACTAAATTCAGGGAAGATTTAGAAAACGAAGAAATATTAAATGAAGTAAAGGTCATTAGGATAAATTGTAAAAACAGATTTTTATTTACTTTAAAATCACTACCGCTACTTCTGAATATTTCCAAAGAATTCGACATCATTCACACAACTACTTATAACGCAGCTTTGCCTGCTTGGATTGCTGCCAAAATCAATCGAAAAAAAATATTCCTGACCTTTCATGAATATTGGAATAAGTTATGGTTCTCACTACCTTTTCTTTCTAGATGGGAAAGGTATGGATATTATTTTTTCGAGAAATTAATTTTCAAACTCCCGTTTGATAAAATAATAGCAGTATCTGACTTTACTAAAAATGAATTAATCCGATATGGAAAAAAAGCAGATAATGTCATTAGAATTTATAACGGCTTAGATTACAAAAACAAAATTAAGAATAAAAAAGAAATTAAGAATTTCACCTGTACTTATTTTGGAAGGCTAGGCGTTTCCAAAGGATTGGACATTTTAATTCCTGCCATACAAAAGCACCTAAATTTTTATCCCGATTCCAGTTTCAATCTCGTCATCCCTACGCTACCTAAAAAAATATACAACAATATTTTAGGCCTATTACAAAAACATGGATTATCAGATAAAATAAATTTACATCATGAATTAGAAAGAGAAACATTAAATGATTTAATCCATAATTCTTCTTGTGTTATTATCCCATCCTATAGTGAGGGGTTTTGTTTTACGGCAGCAGAAGCTGGCATTTTGGGAACGCCCATTATTTCATCAGGAAAAGGAGCATTAAAAGAAACCGTAAGCGGATATTTTATTGAAATAAAAGAGCTAAACATTGAATATACGACAGAAGCTTTGGAAAAAGCCTACCTCAACAAATGGGATTTTTTAGAAAAGAAAAATTTTCCTTTAGAAAAAACTATTTCCGAGTATTTGGGATTGTATGTCAATTTAATTAATTAAATTTATTGGGACCCCAACAGATTAAAACCTCTAAAATCTGCTTCGTTTTTTCATTTATTTTGAATCTTTCATCCATCCTAATACCGAGTATCCAGCAAATTTTCCCATTGGACTCCAAAATCCATTTCTGCTCTTTTTCAGGTAAGGATAATTTTAAATCCGTGAATAGTTTTTTTACTTTTTTACTTTTCCCGTCCATACCGATAGGGTAAAAATAATCGCCATCTTTCCATCTTCTTAATTTCAAAGGAAATTCCAGTTTATCCATATCGAAATAAGCTAAGGATTTATTTTTGGAATAGGATTCTACTTGGTTTAATACCCGAAAAACTAATTTTCCTTCTCCTATATCGAATTCGGAAACGCCTTTCTCTATCCAATGAATCTCTATTTCTTTTTCAAATAATTCATCTATGATTAAATGTTTTCTATCATTTACTAAGCGATGTGTTTCCGAAAATATTTGCTTACCGGAAATGCCATCCATAAACGAAATCAAATCATCAATTTGGGAAACATTAAAATCATATTTCTTTAATATTTCATATAAAATCGTTTTTTTAAAAGTATATTTATTCAATAATTTTTTATCAATAAAAATCTGTCCGTTTTTATTTTCTATAATCTCATTTTTGATTTGCCCAATAAAATAATCCATGAATTCTTCCAATTCTCCTAGCCGTTCAAAATTCCCAAGCATTGTTTTTTCCAGGGAAGGGTTTAGTTTTTTCAGTATGGGAACAATATGATGCCTTATTTTATTTCTAGCATATTTATCATCAGCATTGGAAGAATCCTCCCTATGATTCATCTTTAAATCTAGCGAAGCCACCTCGATTTCATTCCTTGAAAAATGTAAGAAGGGGCGGATGATTTTATTGCTCTTAGGCAATATCCCCCTTAAGCCTCTGATACCCGTTCCTTTTGAAAAATTATATATCGCTGTTTCTATGGAATCATTCAAATGATGTGCTGTTGCAATGTATTGGAATCCCTCCTCTGTCCTTATTTCCTCTAGCCATTCATACCTCAAATCCCTCGCCAACATCTGTATGCTTCCCTTTTCCGTTTTTAGCATTTCTTTAGTATCAAAATGTTTGACAAAAAAGGGAACACCTAAACTTGCTGCCAGTGCTTTCACAAAGTTTTCATCCCCATCGGACTCCTCTCCCCTCAAATGAAAATTGCAATGTGCCATAGCAAATTCCACTCCTGATTTAGCGAACAAATGACACAATAAAGTGGAGTCCATACCGCCACTTACCGCTAAAAGTACCTTATCACTTTTAGAAATTATCTGAAATAATGAATTTTGGAATTCTTCTACCATTGAAATTTGTATATTTGAACCTCTAAAATTATTATTGGATGTAAGAGAAGTGTTAGACCGCCGAAAAAGGACAAAATCCCTAAACAAAACAGGTCTGACATCTCAAATTTAGAAATTATGTTTGAAAGTCTTAGTGACAGGTTAGAATCAGCGTTTAAAGACCTGAAAGGTGAAGGTAAGATTACCGAGTTAAATATCGCATCTTCCGTAAAGGAAATCAGAAGGGCATTGGTGGCAGCCGATGTGAATTACAAAATAGCTAAGGAATTTACCGATAAGGTAAAAGATGAGGCATTGGGTACGAAAAACGTCCTATCTTCTGTAAAACCGGGTGAACTCATGGTGAAAATCGTGATGGATGAACTCGTAGAACTGATGGGTGGACAAAAAGTCGGTATCAATGCGAAAGGCGATCCGGCAGTTATCCTAATCGCAGGATTACAAGGTTCGGGTAAGACAACATTTACCGGTAAACTTTCCCTTTTCCTTAGAACCAAGAAAGGTAAGAAACCATTGGTGGCAGCTTGTGATGTTTATCGTCCTGCGGCAATAGAACAATTAGGTGTGGTCGCAGAGCAAGCAGGTGTTGACATTTACAAAGATCCTGAAAATAAGAATCCTGTTGAAATTGCCCAAAACGCCATTTTGCATGCAAAGAAGTTCGGGCATGATGTCGTCATTGTGGATACTGCAGGCCGTTTGGCAGTGGATGAACAAATGATGAATGAAATAGAAAGCATCAAGAACGGAATTCTTCCCAACGAAACACTTTTCGTAGTGGATGCCATGACGGGACAAGATGCTGTCAATACTGCCAAAGCCTTTAATGACCGGATCAATTACGACGGAGTCGTATTGACGAAATTAGATGGTGATACCAGAGGTGGAGCCGCTATTTCCATTAAATATACCGTAGGCAAGCCCATCAAGTTCGTGAGTATGGGGGAAAAACTTGACACTTTGGACGAGTTCCACCCTGACCGTATGGCTTCCCGTATCTTGGGAATGGGTGATGTTGTTTCATTGGTGGAAAAGGCACAGGAACAGTTCGATAAGAAAGAAGCGGATCGTATTCACAAGAAAATCAAAAAGAATAAATTTGATTTCAACGATTTCCTTTCACAAATCGGGCAAATCAAAAAAATGGGTAATATCAAGGATCTCATCGGTATGATTCCTGGCATGGGAAAAGCCGTAAGGGATTTGGATATTGATAATGATGCCTTTAAAAAGATAGAAGCGATTATCTTTTCCATGACAAAACATGAAAGGGAAAATCCAGAAGTGCTGAACAGTAGCCGTAGAAGACGGATAGCAAGGGGAAGTGGAAATACTATTGTAGAAATCAATGCTTTCCTACGTCAGTTCGAACAAATGAGAAAACTCATGCACCGTATGAGTAAGGGGAATATGAAAGGAATGCCCAATATGGGAAGCATGAAAACGGGAAGAGGAAAGAAAAGAAGATAGTTTTTAATTTCCTTTTTCGAGAAAAATACAAAAGCCGTTTATAATCCACTCCTCAATGTAGTGGTTATAAACGGCTTTTATTAAATACACTCTAAACTAAATAAATTTAATTTTTTATGGCTTCTTTTGAAATTTGGACATCGTTATTTTTCTCCACCATAGCTAAGGCTATGCTGTCAAAAAATGCCTCGCCAAATCCCAAAATAATCTCATCAAAATTTTAAACAACTTAGTTTACAGTGTATTTAATCCTAAAATTTTTTAATTTATTCAACATGTTGCGATCTTCGGTCATCCTTATTTTATCTATTTTTATTCTTTCTTCCTGTTCCAAAAATTTTTATTCTCCGCAAGGAGAATTCAATAAATACCCCACTCCTACTGCTCCCGATTATTCAAAATTAGATTTTTGGGCAGCACATCCAGACAAGGAAGACATGGCGGATAAAATACCCGGAAATTCTTTCAAGGATACACAAACGGATGCAGAAGTGGATGTCTTTTTTATTTATCCGACAGTTTACGTAGGTAATGAAAAAGATCATGACCATTGGAATGCCCCCGTGGACGACCCCGCATTCAATAAAGAAGTCGATAAATCTGCCATACTCAACCAAGCCAGTGTTTTCAATGGTGCAGGACGAGTGTTCTCGCCAAGGTATAGACAAGCACATTTGCATACTTATTTCACCCAAAATAAAGATGCTTATAAAAAGGCTTTCGCATTAGCTTATGCTGATGTAAAAGAAGCATTTGAATATTATTTGGAACATTATAATAATGGCCGCCCCATCATTATTGCTTCCCATAGCCAAGGTACAACTCATGCAGGACCATTGATGACTGAGTTTTTTGATGGGAAACCTTTGGGGAAAAAATTAGTGGCGGCTTATGTGGTAGGAATGGAAGTTCCACGAGATTATTTCAAGGAAATAAAACCTTGTGAAACGCCCGAGGAAACGGGATGTTTTTGTACATGGAGAACTTGGGAAAAAGATTATCTTCCTAGAAATCATAAGCCCGAAAATAATCTCGTGGCAACCAATCCGCTGACTTGGAAAACTGATACCGAATATGCCGGTAAGGAATTGAATCAAGGATCTATCCTTTATAATTTCAATAAAATAAAAAAGCAACTTGTAGATGCACAGGTTCACCAAGGCGTTTTGTGGGTAAACAAACCTAAATTCTTTGGAAGTGCATTTGTAAAAATGAAGAATTACCACATTGCAGATTTTAATCTTTTTTATGTCAATGTCAGAGAAAATGCGATTTTGAGAGTGAAGGAATATTTGAAGAAAAATAAATTACGCTAATGAAACTCATTATCATCAATGGTCCGAATTTAAATCTGCTTGGAAAAAGGGAGCCTGAAATTTATGGTTCTCAAACTATGGAGGATTTTATTATTCATTTAAGAAAAAAATTCCCTAATATAAATCTTGAGTATTTCCAAAGCAACCACGAAGGAAGAATATTGGATAAATTACATGAAATAGGTTTTAGTTATGATGGGATTATTTTAAATGGTGGTGCTTACACCCATACTTCCATTGCTATTGCAGATGCCATTTCCGCTATTTCCACTCCTGTTATAGAAGTTCATATTTCCAATGTTTATGCAAGGGAAAATTTTAGGCACCATTCTTATTTTTCCGCTTATTGCAAAGGTGTGATTGTGGGATTGGGAATGAAAGGTTATGAATGGGCGGTAATGGATTTTATTGGGAAATAGTTAAGTATAATTTTATACCAATCCATACCCTAATGCATAATCACAATTGCTTCGGATAATAAACCTTCCGTTTTAGTTCTGATTAATAAATAATAAAGTCCCTTGGACAAATCCGAAGTAGAAACTTCTTCCATTTCCGCACCAAAGGATTCCATAACGATTTGTCCGCGGCTATCGGATAATTGGATACTTAATATTCCTTCTGTCCTTAAATCAGCATTCAGATAAAGAACTTCATTTACAGGATTAGGATAAGCCAATGGTTTTTCTGTAAAACCATCATTCAATATTTCCACAGCGGCAATTTCCGAACGGGAATACCTCCCATCAAAATCCATTTGTTTTACGCGGCAATATGATTTCCCATCCAATGGATGCTTATCTATTTCCATGTAAAAAATTGCTTCACTACTATTTCCCGGAGCATTCCAGTTTTGCCAATACCCTACCAATGCGGGAGTGGGAATTTGAGCATTAGAAACACTTGCGGAAACTACTAGA
>JAHDHJ010000085.1 GCA_020631375.1 Saprospiraceae bacterium
TTCCTTGGATTCTTTTTTGGGTGCTGCTGCATCCGGAACGGCCTGTGGTGCTGGCTGTACAGGAGACATATGCTGGACAGGCATCACTTGTGGCTGAGGTACTGAAACCACATGGGGTTCTGAGGCCTTACGTTTCCCTCGTTCGTAATTTTTAGTACGGATTGTCAATTTAAAATCGCCTTCCTGCATGATGAATTCGGAAAGGTTGGATTTGTTTAACAGCTTAATCAGTTCTTGAACATCCTTAAACTCCATATTATTTTGGTTTGGTTGGTTGATCTATATAATATAAAATTCAAGTTGTATATAATTATTGAACAAAGAAAAAGTCTCGTGTTTTGTTACAAAGTCTTCGATTTTTCTTTGCTTATACACAACTTGGCTTACAAAAGTATAATGAACTTAATCATTTGGCTCTTTCGACGTAACTTGCTGTACGTGTATCTATTTTAATCTTGTCGCCTTGATTGATAAATAAGGGCACTCGTATTTCTGCTCCGGTTTCCACTGTGGCAGGCTTACTGGCATTCGTTGCCGTATCACCCTTTACACCGGGTTCGGTATAAGTGATTTCCAAGACCATATATTGTGGCAACTCCATAGTCAATGGAATATCCTTTGCAGAATCGAATAAAACATCCACATCCATTCCCTCTTTCAAAAGTTTTGGATTGTCAATCAATTTTTCATCAATTGTTGCTTGTTCGTAGTTTTCATTATCCATGAAATGGTATCCCATATCATCTTTATAAAGAAACTGTTGTTTTCTTCTTTCTACTCTTACTTGATCCAATTTATGTCCGGCCGGCCAAGTATTATCCACTACTCTGCCGTTGGTAAGGCTTTTTAATTTTGTCCTTACGAATGCAGGGCCTTTACCCGGTTTTACGTGTAGGAATTCGACTACTTTATAAACATCATTATTATAATTGATGCATAAGCCGTTTTTTATATCCGAAGTACTTATCATTCTATTTCTGAATTGGTAAAAAAATCATTCTAATTGCTTAGAAACTACAAAGATAATAATTCTATGTGCATAGTGGAAAGATTCTTTCCTAAGATTCACTATATACATATAAATCTATGAAAACCATTATGTTCCGTATGCCCATTTTATGAGTACAGCTCCCCAAGTAAAGCCACCTCCGAATGCCGTAAGGATAATATTATCTCCTTTTTTGAACCGGTTTTCCCATTCCCACATACACAATGGTATCGTAGCAGCAGTTGTATTTCCATACTTATGAATATTCACCGTTACTTTCTCCATCGGGAAATCTAATTTTCCGGCTACTGCGGTAATGATTCTTTTGTTGGCCTGATGGGGAATCAGCCAGCTCACATCATCGTTCGTTAGGTTGTTCCTTTCCATGAGTTCCTTTACTACGGAGCTCATTCCCTTCACTGCCGATTTATAAACGGGCCGGCCATCCTGCACTACAAAATGCTGACCTGCTTCGAGTGTTTCTCTTGTTGTTGGGGTTTTGGAACCTCCGGCGGTGAGGTAGAGAAATTCTCTTCCTGAACCGTCTCCTTTCAATATTGCATCCTGAAAACCGACATCTTCTTGGCTGGGTTCCAATAAAACGGCACCTGCTCCATCTCCAAAAATAATACAGGTAGAGCGGTCTTCATAATTTATAATGGAGGACATTTTATCCGATCCAACTACGATGACTTTCTTATACATTCCCGTTTGGATAAACTGGGAACCTACTGTTATGGCGTAAATAAAGCCTGAACAAGCTGCATTCAAATCAAAACCAAAAGCATTGTCCAGTCCTAATTTATCACAAAGTGTATTGGCCGTATCCGGCATTCTCATGTCTGGGGTCACTGTAGCAAAAACGACCAGATCAATTTCATTCTTGGTTGTATTCGTTTTTTCAAGGAGACGCCCTACTGCTTCAACTGCCATGTCTGATGTTGCCAAACCTTCCCCTTTCAGCAATCTTCTTTCTTCTATTCCTGTCCTCGTTCTAATCCATTCGTCGTTGGTATCTACCATTTGTTCCAAATCCTTATTCGAAAGGATATGATTCGGCACCCAACCCTGGACTCCTGTTATCACTGCATTGAAATTCGGCATTGAAAATTATGTTTTTACATTAGTTCTTGGGCATGATTTCCCAAGATTTGTCGAAAGTATAAAAAATGATTTGAATTATAAAAGATGGGCGAGGCTAGTTTGAATTATATTTCATTAAACCAGCATAAAAGGGATATTACATTTGATTTCGGAACCAAATACGGAAGATGTTTCCATTTCCAAAGTCCCTTGATTCATTTTGATGATTTTCTTGATTATTGCTATTCGAAGTAGGCTTTCTGAAATGGGAATGTTGAGCTCTTTTCCCTCTATTGCTTTGACTTGGATGCCAACCAGACATCTGGCGTCTGTTTTGTTTTCTAGATAAAGGTGCATTTTCAAGACAACATTAGAATAGAGTTTGGAAATATTAGTGGCTAATCCCACTACAATTCTTTTCAGGCCCAAGGCATCTCCAAAAAGTCTGACTGGCAAATCTTCCGCGACACTGGCTTCTATTATATTAATTTCTTTGTTTTGGGAAGCAATGAACTGAACAGAGTCATAGAATACATTTTCCAAAGAGAAAATATTTTCATCTATCCCGCCTCCACTGACTTTTTTCCTATTTTCGGGTAATTCTTTGACTATTCCAATCAATTGTTTCGACATTTTGGACAATGAAGCTAATAAATCATTGCTCTTGTCATCCGTAATAAAAGTCATTATAGCATCAAGTGCCGTATCATAGGTAGTCAATGGACTTTCTATTTTCTCCCTTAAATTCAATATGAGGTTTTCACGATTTAAGATATCTCCCCTATTTTTCAGTTGCTTGTTTTGCAGGGCAAGTAATTGGCGTTGGATTTCCAACTCATTCCTTTTCTGTTGATAATGACGAAAATCTTCGTATAAGGTGGTGAAATCATAGATTTCCCAAAGGACAAATTCTTTCTCGTCTATTTCCACTATTGAAAAAGTAAAATCATAATAGCCCGGAAGAAATGATGATGGGTTTTCTACTTTGGAAAAAATCAGGGCAGGGGTATCTTTAGGTTGGGAACGGACTGTAGGGAAAGTACTTTCCAAGAAAGGAAACCAATCCACTATATTTTTATTACTATATTTGGATACATCGAAAATAGAATTGCAACTTTCAACCACTAGCCCCTCTTTGCTGATGAGCATAACTTGGCAAAACTTTGCTAGTTTCTGTTTTCTTACATGTTCTATATCTCCTCTCATACCGAGTTAAGATCTTTCTAATAGTTCAGCTCCCAGTGCCTGAAATAAATCATCTACATTTTCACTAGTTTTCGCACTTGTAGTCATATCACATTTCTGTGTGAGTTCTGACATAACGGATTCCATTTCTTCTTCTGTTAATAAATCTTTTTTATTCCCTACTATTTTCACCACACTATCCGGCAATAATTGTTTTAGATGGTCAATATCCCTATCCATGTTTTCATATGTCATGGGACGGGTCAAATCAAAAACATAAATAATCCCCGCTGCACCCAAGAAATAGGAAACAGGAACTTTGTCTTGGGAAACTTCCCCCGCAATATCCCATAATAGAATGGAGACTTCCTCCCCATCTACTTCTGTTATCTTCTTGTTTACTTTCACCCCTATAGTGGTCAAGTATTTATCGCTAAACCTATTATAGACGAACCTATTGAACAAGGATGTCTTCCCTACTCCAAAATTTCCAGTTAGAATTACTTTTTTGCTAACCATAAAATGTTATTAATTTTCAAAATATTATTCAGCTGCCTGAATAGGGATTATATCATCCCATTTTCAAAATATTCTTTCAATTTCGCTGAAAGATTTTCAGAATCCCCGCCCAATTCTCCGTTCAAAGATAAGTTTTGCATTTCCGACTCTGCAAAATCCAATAATCTTGCTGATAATTTATCTTTTTCCGTGGTGGTGATTGCACCATCCAAGATAATGGAAGCGTAATATAAATGAAAACTTTGAATATACACTTTATAAGTCCCATATTCGATCATTTCCAATTCTTGTCTTTCCTTACTGAAAGCATCTTCGACAAAAGCCTTAATAGCTGTCAGCATGCCTGCCACTACATCCCTATCTATTGTTTTATTTTTAGTATAATGCCCCAACAACAACCCGGAATCCCTTTCTATAAGGAATACTTCTTCTATTGTTGTCTTATCAATACCACTTAATAGTATATCGCTTTCATCCACTCCAAAAACCATGGATTTGAAGCGATTTTTCAGTCTTTTTATGGAAAAGAGATTCCTTGCTGTTTCGTCCAAATTTTCTTTTAGGGATATGAATTGATGATTAACATATTTCCTGACCATTTTCCCCATTACGGGATAGATGACATCTAATAATTCGTCTTGGGAAGCCTTCAGTTTTCTTTCTATGATTTGAGTAACATGTTTTTGGTATTCCTTGGGGAATTTTCGTTTAAGGGTTTCTATATGAACCTCTACGATAGGTGTTATTCTTTCTGCTAATTTATCCGGATCATCGAGATAATCTTTAATATCGGCAATATCGTCCCTGTCTTCCCTTAAGAGAATGTCCCTTAACATAGAAAGCATCTTTTCGTCATTCTGGTTTCCCATGCCCTTAAAGGATTTTTCAGACGTCACCTTATTGATTATTTAGCTTTGCCATTCATTAGTTTTTCGCCCATTTGTTGTAACATCTGCCCTAATGTTTCCTTATCGGACTTTGATACATTGTCAAGTTTGCCATCTAGGTCAGAGATACTATCTTTTAGCAATTTCTCCAACTTATCAAATCTCGCTCCCATTTCTTTCTCCAAAGAATTGAACCTGGCGTCCACATCTTTTTCCAAAGCTTCAATCTTATTATTGAAATCAAGTTCCATTTGTTCTTCACGGGCTTTCACTATGTCGAACTTTTCTTGATATTCGGCAATCTGTTGCCCCATAAGGATATCCCTTATGGTACTGATTTCACCTAATCCTATTGGTTTTTCCTCTTTTGCCATTAATGTAATACAGTTTTTCTTATCATTATATATGTATATAATACTACAATATCAGTAATTTTAAGCTTTTTCCAATCAAATTTAAAAAAAACATCATACAAATTCCCAAAACTCCAAATATACAAATTATATATGTGGCATGTCTGGAAATAATAAAGATAAGGATTTATTGATTTTTTTAGAAAATAAGAGTCCTCGCTTATTATATACGGTGAATTTCATATTCCGTTACGTTCTTGGGATGAATTTTAATTTAGTAAGCGATAAAGAAGTTTTCATCTCTTCACAAAGGTTAAAATTGAATTATTCAAATCATGATTTCGGAGATGAAATATTAAGCATCTGTCCTGAACGCATATTATTTGAGAATCACATAAGCGATAAGCTTATAAAATCTTCGATCAGGGATGGTTTGCCCTATTTGGAATTTGTTGGCGGGCAATCTGATTTTGACCCGTTGGCAGGTATATTTTTCCTTATTTCCAGGTACGAGGAGTATTTACCTTTTAGTCCTGACGACCATGGGAGATTCAAAGCAAGTTCAAGTATTCTCTCCAAGAATAATCTTTTGGAATTTCCTATTGTGGATGCTTGGATTGATTGGTTCCGCAATAAATTAAAATTCTTTCATCCGAATATTCCAATTCAGGAACCGAATTACCATTTCATTCCTAGTTATGATATTGATCACGCAAGGGCTTATTCTTGGAAAGGGTGGAAAAGAGCTTCGGGTGCTTTGGCAAAGGATGTGGTCCGATTTAATTTTCCCTCTATCAAGGAAAGGGTTTCTGTTTGGTCAGGAAAAATGAAAGACCCTTTTGACATTTTTGAAGATTGGGATGGATTGCATAGGAAGCATGGCTTATCCCCTATTTATTTTTGGTTGTTGGGAGATTATGGTTTTTATGATAAAAATCCGAGTTATAAACATCCTAAGTTCCGGTCATTAATAAAAAACATTTCCAATCAATATAACATTGGGATACATCCCTCTTATGGCAGCTATTTGGATCAGAAAAAAACTGCCGTAGAAATCCAAAGGCTTGAAAACATTAGTGAAAAGAAAATAGAAAAAAACAGATTCCATTTTTTACGGCTTTCCATTCCTGAGTCTTATCGTATTTTGATCGAAGCAGGAATCAAAGAAGATCACAGCATGGCTTATCCTGATGCAATTGGTTTTAGGGCAGGGACTGCCCAGCCTTTTTATTGGTATGATTTGGAAAAGGAGGAAGTTACTACATTGAGGATTCATCCTTTTCAAATTATGGATGTGACTTTAAAAAATTATATGGGTTTATCTCCCGAAAAAGGTTTGCAACGAAGTTTGTCCATTATTGAAAATATTAAAAAATATGGTGGGAATTTTGTCAGTTTATGGCATAACAATTCTTATCATGGAAAGGAATGGGATAAATGGGGAGAAGTTTATACCCAAATTATATCTAATGCGAAAGTTTAAGTACTTTTATGGTCTATAATTCAAATTTGGAATGGATGCATTAGGCAGCTATATAATTTCCATTATCACAATTTCCACACCTATGAAAAAAGTACTCCTAGCTTTATTGTTCCTTACAACATTTTACCTCAATGTTCTTTCTCAACAAACCGTTGGCACATTCATGAATACTTCGGAAAGTTTTGATGGCTATACATTATTCGCTCCCATTAGTAGTACAGAGACTTTCCTTATTGATAATTGCGGGGAAAAAATACATAGCTGGGCGAGTGATCATTTACCTGCTCTTTCTTGTTATCTGCTTGAAAACGGGATATTGTTACGTACAGGTAAGTTTACTACCCCAGATGGCAGTAGTGGCATTATTGAAATGATTGATTGGGATAATAATGTTATTTGGAGTTATTCTTTGGGTGAGGACTATGGCAGGCAGCACCATGATATTGAAATGCTCCCCAATGGCAATATCCTGATTATTGTCAGGGATGTGAGAAGCCAAGAAGAACTTGTCCAAGCGGGTGGTCTTACTGAGAATGCAACGGTTCTTTCCGAGCAGTTAGTCGAAGTCCAACCGGATTTGGTGAATGGTGGAGCAACAGTTGTCTGGGAATGGAGTGTTTGGGATCACCTCATACAAGACCTGGATGATACAAAAGATAATTTTGGCAATGTGTCCGAAAATCCGGAAAAAATAAATATTAATTTCCCGAATCATAATAATAATGATTGGCTCCATTTCAATAGCGTGAGCTATAATGCAGAATTTGATCAAATCATCATCAGTTGCCGGAATTTTAATGAATTTTGGATTATTGACCATTCTACTACTACTGCCGAAGCAGCCGGTTCGACAGGAGGAACATATGGACAGGGCGGTGATTTATTATACCGTTGGGGAAATCCACGAGCATATGGCCAGGGTACTGCTGCCGATAGAAAATTATTCTTACAACACGATACCCATTGGATAAAAGACGGGTTCTCTGATGCAGGCAAAATCCTGCTTTTCAACAACCAACCGGGTAGCCCGGAGGGATTGGATTATTCTACTGTGGATATTGTTGAAACACCTGTTGATGCCAATGGATTTTACAATTACAACGGAGGAGCTTTCGGTCCCGCCGATTTTGCTTGGACTTATCAGGCTTCCAATCCTACGGATTTTTACTCAAAAAATATTTCAGGAGTGCAAAGGCTTGAAAATGGGAATACCCTAGTTTGCCAAGGTGATGGTGGCAGGTTTTTTGAGATTAATCCAAGTGGTGAAATGGTTTGGGAATACATTAATCCAATGACGAATGAAGGGGCAACTGCACAGTATTCAACGGTAGAGGGGAATAATGTTTTCAGATGTACTAAATATGCTCCGGATTATCCTGGTTTTGATGGACAAACATTAAGTCCACAGGGCTATTTGGAAACCTCATCCGATATTGTTTGCGATTTACAAACTTCTTCACATGATGCCTTTATTATTTCTAATATTGAATTCAACATTTTCCCTAATCCTACGAAAGAACGTGTAAATGTAGAAATTCAGGGGAATTTCCCTATCGATGATATAAAACAAGTTAGCATTTATAATATGAATGCTGCCGCTGTATATCAATCTGAAAAATGGGAAAAAGTCATTAATTTGGAAAAATTAGCTAAAGGGACTTATTTTATCCGATTGGATTTAGAGTATGGGGAAATTGTCAAAAAAATAATTATTCAGTAAAAGCTGAAATCCTTTCAGGATTTGGATTAGAACATATGGAATATTCTAATTCAAATCCTGAAATATTTTCTTAATTCTTAGGATTAATTCATTCGGTCGGAAAGGCTTGGTAATGAAATCCGTAGCTCCCAATCGGAACGCTTCCAAAACAGTTTCTTCTTGCTCTAAAGCCGAAATCATGATGATAGGGGTGCTGCTCTTACGCACATCCCTTACATGGCTAATTAATTCCAAACCTGTAACATGAGGCATCATTACATCGGCTACGATCAAATCAGGCGATTCGCTATTTATTTTTTCCAATGCCGCCTTACCGTCCTCTGCCTTTATAACATTAAATCCTTGTTTCCTTAGGCGGAATTCAAGTGCCGTAAGCATTATTTCTTCATCCTCACAGACAAGTATCTTCATAGTTTCATATATCTTTGTAAAGAGCAATTCGCCTAGTTCTTAGGCTATCTGTCCACAAAGATATAAAAAATCACAGTTTAGAAAATTCTAACTGAAGTTCTGTCATGGCTAATTTGGTTTGGAGGTGGATTGTCTCTAACGAATCGGGTAGTTTCCCCATATCTGATTCCTCTGTAACTATTCTTTCTACTCTCTTATTCGCTGCTGTCAATATTTCATTTCCTACAAATGCCAATGTGGATTTTAATTTATGACTGACAGCTTTTAATGTTTTCCAATCTTGTGCTTGTAATAGGTTCGACATTTTATCCACCTCTGCCGGCAATTCTTCTAAAAGCATTTCCAACATGGTCTTTTTCATGTCCTCATCACCGTCTGCCATTAATTCTAGATAAGCTAAGTCAATGTGTTTGTAAATGTTTGCAATCATTTTTCCCTTTCTTTTTTATTAATATAGAATGCTAATTTTTCAAAAAGTTGCCTGGGTCTGAATGGTTTCAGAACGTAGTCATCCATTTTATGAGCTTTAAATTTATCATCCTTTGCGATCTGGGCATCCGCCGTCATGGCAAGGATTGGTATTTTGGACTTGGTTTCGCCCAGATTCTTCCGAATAATATAAGTCGCTTCGAAACCATCCATAATAGGCATTTGGATATCCATTAGTATAATATCAAAATTGTTTTCTTTTAATAAGTCAACGGCTTCCGAACCATTTTGTGCAATGGTCACCTTGATATTGTCATATTCTCTTTCAATGGTTTTTTTGGCAACGATCTGATTGAATTTATTGTCTTCAGCCAAAAGCAGTTTGATTTCCCTATCTGTTTCCAAAAGGATAGGAGCTTCGTCTTCTTTTTCTTCCAAAAGGGATTGATCCACCTTCTTGAATGGCAATTCAAAATGAAAAGTAGAACCCTCTCCTACTTTGCTTTCGACTCCCATTACTCCGTCGAGCATATTTACGATATTCTTCGCAATGGACAAGCCCAAGCCAGTTCCTTCAAAGTTATGTTCCTTGCTTTCTACCCGGTTGAACGGCTCGAAAATATCGCTGATTTTTTCTTCCGGAATCCCAATTCCGGTATCAATAACATGAAACTTCAACCAATCCACTCCTTTATGTTCACCGGTATTTTCGACCCTTACTGTTACTTTTCCTTTTTGAGTGAATTTAAAGGCATTCCCGACTAGGTTAATCAGGATCTGTTGTACCCTATTTGGGTCTCCCTCTACGTATTTTGGAATATCCTCCCCTATGTCCAGTTCGAATTGTATTGTATTTTCCTTCAGTTTATATTGTACAATATTGAATAAATTCGATAATAAGCCGGATAAGTCGAATGGTTTGTTTTCAAATTTAAGTTTTCCATTCTGAAGCGTAGATATTTCCAGAATATCATTGATGATACCTAGAAGATGTTCTGAATTTTGGTGTATCCCCTTCACCAAACCCAATTGCTCATCTGTCATGTTTGTTTTCAGAACCAAATCGCTCATACCCAAAATGGCATTCATGGGTGTTCTCATTTCATGGCTCACCCTTGCCAAAAGCCGCTCCTTTATTTTAGCGGATTCCACTGCCAAATCATGGTCTTTCTGTAATTGCTCCCTTACTTTCCTATCTGTAATATCTTGGATAATTCCGTTTACAGACAATATTTCTCCTTTGGAATTTTTGGTCAATGAGGTTTGGATGAATACGCTTTTTTCACTTCCGTCAACTTTCTTTATGACATAATCGCTTCTATGTCCACCTAATCTAATAGTCTGTTCTACTATTTGGTTAAGAAAATAAAGATGGGAATCCGGATTTTCCATATTCTCCTTAACAAAAACATATGAACGAGGCGTATAGCCCATTATCCTATATATTTCGTCCGAAGCGTTGAATTCTTTAGTTGACAGATTATATTCCCAATGTCCCACATGGGCAATCCTTTGTGCTTCCTCCAACCTTTTAAGAAACCTATTCCTTTCTATGGAATACCGCAGAGCCTTGGCGAGCCAATCAGAATCAAAACCGCCTTTTACCAGATAGTCCTGTGCACCTGCTTTTACTGCATCGATGCCCAATTTCTTATCTTTCATTCCGGTAAGGACGATAACATTGGCATCAGGAAAACGGGTCATGAATTTTTCAAGCGTAACAAACCCACGGCTATCAGGTAAAGACAAATCCAACAGAATGGCATCAAAAGGGTCTTTGGCTAAAGCCGCCATCCCATCAAACAGGCTGGTTTTATTAACAATTTCACATTTGAAAGAATCGGATTCTTCCAACAGCAACTCCACCAATCTTGCATCACCAATATTATCTTCTATCAGTAAGACCCTACTATAAAAGTCATAGCCTGTAGGCTTATCATAATGATTGTATAAGGATTTGTCTTGTAAATTATACTGCACGTAGCTTTGTTTTTATCTTCCTCTCTGAATAAGGGATTAAAATTACCCTATCCTTTCTATGTACGAGATATAAAGATAAATGTTGCACCAAGTTCACTCAAAACAAAAAGACATACATATTCCCCTACGGGCTTATAGATTTTTTTGAATTCATCTATTTTTTCAGGCAATACTATTTTTTTGGCTACGAATTCCTCCAAGGTGGAAGCATTGACCGACCATTCCTGATTTTTATCCTCATCGGATAATAAAGGGATTCCTATTTCCAAGTGTTGCTTATGTGCAACGAAAATGGGATAATTGGATACATTTTCATTCAAAATGGTATCTGCCGCTTGCCCCAATATCGCTTTCATGGGTGAAAACTCTTTTTCTAGTTGGGCTAATATTTCAGCTTTGGTCATTTTATTAGTGGATGGATAGATTCTTAGATTTGGAGACTTTTAGGTTGTCATTAAAAATTATGTTGCGTAAAACGCAACATGCTCTCCTAGCTCTCTTTTTTCAATTGTAACAATGCGATATTTTCAATATGATAAGTATGGGGAAACATATCTACAGGTTGTATCAGTAGCACATCGTATTTTTCGCTAAGGAGGTTCAGGTCTCTTGCTTGTGTTCCGGGGTTACAACTTACATAAACGATTTTGGGCGATTCCAATTTCAGTAGCATTTCCACTACTTTGGCGTGCATTCCGGCTCTAGGCGGATCGGTTATCAGTACATCGGGTTTTCCATGTTTGATAGCGAATTCATCCGTAAGAATGTCTTTTACATCGCCTACATAAAAAACGGCATTATCTATACCATTGATTTCTGCATTGACTTTGGCATCTTCTATGGCAGGCTCGACTTCTTCTATTCCTACGACTTGTTGGCAATATTTTGCCAGATAACAAGCAATGCTTCCCGTTCCTGTATATAAATCATATACATTTTCCGTTCCTTGCAATCCGGCAAATTCAACAACGGCATCGAATAATTTTACCGCTTGGAAAGAATTCGTCTGGAAAAAAGATTTTGGACTGATTCTATATTTCGTATCCCTAAGTTTTTCCTCTATATAGGGTTTTCCTTTGTAATTGATTACATCAATGCCATGCAGTGTGTCATTCCGTTTGTCATTTATGGCATAATTCAAGGAGCTAATCTGAGGGAATTTTTCTGCCAGAGCATCCAACAATTTCTCCCTACTTTCCTTTTCATCTTTAAAAATACTTAGGATGACCATGAGTTCATCCGTAGTTGTAGTTCGGATAATGATATTCCTCAGATATCCCTCAACATTCTTGATGTCCATGAATGGCATTCCCAGCTCCTTGCCTTTTTCCCTGACAAAATCACGGATTTCATTAGACAACCCTCCTTGTAAATGGCAATGGTAAATATCAATAATCTTATCGAATGTCCTTGGGATATGGAAACCCAACACTTCCGCTTGGTTGGACATATCCGTTTTCAATTCTTCTGGACTCAGCCATCTTTTATTGGAAAATGAAAATTCCAGTTTGTTTCTATAATATTCGGTTTTATCTGCTCCGATTATTGGTCTGAATTCCCCTATATCTATTTTGCCTATGCGCTGCATGGCGTTTTCCACGATATTGGTCTTATGTCTCAATTGGGCTTCATAAGCGATGTGTTGCCATTTACAACCGCCGCAGACTCCGAAATATTCACAAACAGGCTCTACCCTATCTTCAGAGTAAGATTTGAAGTTTTGAGCAATGCCTTCTTGTACTCCTTTGCGTTTTCGAATTACTAAAACATCCACCACATCTCCCGGAGCAACCTTATCTAAGAAAACAACTTCCCCGCTTTCCGACTTAGCCACAGACCTCCCTTTGTCGGCAGGACCGACAATAAGCATATCCTCTATTAATCTTGGTTTTTTTCTTCGCCCCATCTTTATTAATTTAAGTTATGTATAATTATTGAACAAAGAAAAAGCGTCTTCTTTTGCAGCAAAATCTCTGATTTTTCGCAAAATATTCCTTTTTTTCTTTGATTATACACAACTTAGGTTTTTTATTTGAAGCACAAAAATAGGAAACTTTAGGCATTCCCGCGGGTTATTATTAGAAGAGTCATAAATTTAACTATGGAATTAAATTTCAAACAATTCGGACAGGGAGATCCCCTTATTATTTTACATGGATTATTCGGAATGCTGGATAATTGGCAAACTATTGCCAAAAAATTAGCGGAAGATCATACTGTTTTCATTTTGGATCAAAGGAATCATGGGCGTTCGCCACATGATCCAGAATTCGACTATAAGATAATGGCGGAAGATTTACAATGTTTCATGGAGCAACAATGGATTTATAATGCCCATATCATTGGTCATTCCATGGGTGGGAAAACGGCGATGCAGTTTGCATTGGATTATCCGGAGATGGTAGATAAGTTAGTCGTGGTGGATATTGCTCCGAAAAAATATGCGGGCGGACACCAATTGATTTTTGAAGCTTTACTTAGTTTGGATTTGGATGCCATAGAAAACAGGAAAGATGCCGAATCCAAAATCATGGAAAAAATACCGCAGTTCAGTGTTAGGCAATTTTTGTTAAAAAATCTGAGTCGGAAAAAGGAGGGTGGTTATGCCTGGAAAATGAATTTGGAAGCGATTCATAATAATTATCAAAATATATTGGGCAATATTTCGGGTGAGGGCGTGGACATTCCCAGTCTTTTTATTCGGGGGGGAAAATCGGATTATATCCAAGACGATGACTTCCCTAAGATTCAGGAATTTTTCCCTAACTCGGAATTTCAAACTATAGAAGAAAGCGGACATTGGGTACACGCACAAAAACCTATGGAATTATTAGAAAGCATTCGTAATTTCATTAGATAAGCAAATATTGTTTCCTAGAAACTGTAACATTCTTTTCCTTTTCCCCTTATAATTATAAAGAAAGACAAATCATATATAATACTTGAATAAGCGTCATTGGATATATGCAGGACCTTACGGTCGCCACAATAAGATAGGGATCATGCACGATCCTTATAATGGCAATCTGCTTATTTATTATAATGACAAGGTTCTCCAAACAGACCAAAAAGTCTTCCAGCCCAAGTCCTATAAATTTTTCGTGGATGAAGAATTGTGTGAAATACAGGTCATAGAATTGAGGAATGGTTCTTTTGGTTATGAATTCAAGTTCGACTATAAAGCGGAAACAAAGGGAAATGCCATAAGGAAAAAATGGGAAAAGAAATGGAAGTTACAAGGGATGAGTTTTTTAGCCCTCTTTTTTGGAACTGTCATTATCGGTTCTTTTGTTTTCATTTTTTTCAGGACGGAATTTCTAGAAAGCCAATTGAAAAGGAATGGAGAATATGCTGATGTAACAATGAGATTTTTAGATCGGATGGGTGGTGGCAATTATGAAACATTTTATCATTATGCAACTAAGTCAGGTGAAAAATATAGTAGCAAAATTCAATTCGTAAGACAAAAGCCCACTACGCCTCATGGGCTGCCCATTGAAAATGGCGATGTTTTCAAAATAAAATATGCAAGTAATAATATTTTTAATCACAAAATTGATTTCAATCAACCTAGTAATGGTACTGCTGTTAAATTAATGCAACGAGTTGCCGAATTCCATTTAAAACACCACCAAGGCAGAATACAACAAGAATTATATTGTGAAATACAAGCGGCTTATGATGTGGCAGGATTGGATGGACTCGCTAGTATTTATCATCAATTAAAAAATCCTGAAACCAATCCGAAATATAATAAGGATACTTATTTAAAATTAATTCGTGACACTCCTTTTGAACAGGCTGCGGAGGATTGTTGGGATAGGGAGAATGATTCCAATTCGGACGTAGATGAATGAAAGAATTAATCAATCCAAAATCTCCCTCATTTCATAATGATCTATAGCTTTTTGTTTTAGAGGGTTAGTACTCCATTCTTCCCATACTCCGGTATAAGGATCATAACCACATTTTAAGGGTGCGGAATAAATATCATCTGGATCATCTCGGTATGCTCGGCAGTCTGTGCAAATGTGACGGAATTCACAATCCTTACATTTCGTGATTTCATCTTTTTTGATATTCCAGTATTTTTTAAAACCAGGTTTTTCCAAGGCTTCTTTTAATGTAGTGTCTTTTATATTTCCATAACTTTCTGTCATGGAGGGACAGTTTTTTATATCGCCGTTTATGTCTATGGATATTTTTCGGTTGAGGCAGGTGTTGTGGTGTTGGGATTCGGTGAAGGATTTTATATTGATCGTAAAATATTCCGAAGATATATTCCCGCAGTGAGATGCATTCGTTACTGGGCTTTCCGAATAAAATATATGTCCCATTCTTTGGGATGATATATGTAAAGTTTCTGTACTTGGAGCAGAATGTGCTGTAATGGAAAATATTCGGGGATAATTATTGCATAAATCAAAAAGGATTTTTTTATTGAATTCTTTTTGGAATTTTATTATTAAATCAATGGATACAATTCTTTTGTTCTCTCAATCCAAGTTTCAGGTTTCCACAGAGTTTTTGACCACCAGACAATTTACGCCAAGTATCCCTCCGATTGCACTATAGCCAATATCTTTTTCCATAATGCTTAAGGAGTTTTGAGCAAATAGAATCTGGTTGTCAAAAGTCTGAATTTTATAACACTACCTCATATTTTTGTCACTCGTTCTTAAAATCAATATTGAATTGTTTTAGGTATTGTTCTATGGGTTTCATATCCATTTCTTTTCGTCTTTCATTTACAGACTCGGGAGACTCTAATTTATATAATTTTCTGTTCTTGATTTGTGTTCCATAAATTTGTGGTTTTCCTTCATCCATTAGAATTCTATCTTTCATT
>JAHDHJ010000328.1 GCA_020631375.1 Saprospiraceae bacterium
TAATCGGTTTCAATACAGATATATATGGTTTCAAAGAATCCCTTATTCAGTTTATTGGTGGAAATAAAGTAGAAAATGCTTTGGTTTTGGGAAGCGGAGGAGCCTCAAAGGCGGTAACTGCCGCATTGGAAGAGATGGGAATAGCTTATCAATTGGTCTCAAGGAAAAAAGGCAAAAATTTCATTACTTATGAAGACATTGACAAAAAAATACTGGACGAGTACCATTTAATTGTAAACACAACACCTTTAGGAACTTATCCAAATGTAGGGAATTGCCCGAATTTGCCTTACCAACACATTTCAGAGCAACACTTTCTCTTTGATTTGGTATATAATCCCGCAAAAACATTATTTTTGGAACAGGGAGGAATGAATGGAGCCCAAACCATAAATGGTTTGGAGATGTTACATTTACAAGCTGAAAGAGCATGGGAAATTTGGACAAGATATTCATGATTACAAAACCTAAGGGTTTTGTATAAACGCTAGGTGAAAAATTTGCATAAACATAAAATAGGTACTAGTATTTAGGAACTAAATTAAATTAATTTAGTTTACAGTGTACTAAAAGACCATCGATTTTAAATTGTATAGTCTAAATACTAATATCTAAAGTCTGTTGCGTTTGCGCAACTTAAAACTAGATATACTATGTCATTAAAAGATGCCAATCTGATTATTGATTTCAAGGATACCAAAATAGCCTTTGAACATAAATCGAATGAGGAACTGAAAAAAGCCGCTTGGTTATTCAAAATGATGAATAATCCCAAACTGGTAAAATTCGGTTCTACGCTTGGTCTGAAAGCCTTGAAGTGGAATTTACCTTTTGCCCAAACGGCGATTAAAAAGACTATTTTTGATCAATTCTGCGGAGGGAGATCCCTTTCGGAAACCCAGAAAACGATTAATCTGCTCTACGAACACAATACCCTTACCATTCTGGATTATGGGGCGGAAGCCAAAACGACGGAACAGGATTTTAATAAAACGATGTCGGAAACTTTGGCAGCCATTGATTTTGGCGAGATGAATGCCAGTGTTCCGGTAGTGAGTGCAAAAATTACCGGGATGGCACGTTTTGCCTTATTGGAAAAAATACAATTGGGCGTAGAATTAATGGATAGGGAAAAGAAAGAATGGGAAAGTGCATTGAAAAGAATTGATGTGGTTTGTCATCATGCCCTGAATAAAAAAGTAGGTATATTTTTCGATGCGGAAGAAAGTTGGATTCAGGATGCGATTGATAAGGTGGTGAATATGATGATGGAAAAATATAACAAAAGACAAGTCATCGTTTATAATACTTTTCAGATGTACCGACACGACCGTTTGGAATATCTGATGTCGTCCCATGAGGAAGCCAAAGAGAAAGGTTATTTATTGGGAGCGAAATTGGTTCGGGGTGCATATATGGAAAAAGAGAGGGAACGGGCTAAAATAAAAAATTATCCATCACCTATCCAAGCGGATAAAAATGCAACGGATAGTGATTATAATTCTGCTTTGCAATATTGCATTATGAATTATGAAACGATTTCTTCTTGTAATGCGACACACAATGAATTTTCAAATTATTTCCAAGCGGAATTGCTCGACCAAATGGATATTCCGAATAACCATCCGCATATTAATTTCTGCCAATTGTACGGGATGAGTGATCAGATAACTTTTAATCTGGCGAAAGGAGGTTTCAATGCTGCAAAATATGTTCCTTACGGAGCAATAAAAGAAGTTATTCCATATTTAATCCGTAGGGCGAATGAAAATTCTTCCGTTTCCGGCGAAATGAGCAGGGAATTAAAATTGATTAAAGAGGAAATGAAAAGGCGTAGATTATAAAATAATTCAATTTGCATAAAACACAAATTGTCAATAGTTCGATAGACCATAGTTTTCGTAATGCTCAATAATCTACATTATCAAATATAATCTTTGTGGATTTATCCGCTATTTGAATTGTAAATCAATTAGGATGAAAGTCGAAGCCATAATAAAAAAAGAATTGGATAATAATGAATTCGATTTTTTAAAACAACGATTTTTTGAATTATCAGATTCGGAAATGTTATGGAATGAAATCGTTGATAAATATTCAAAAAATAAAAGAGCTTACCATAATTTATCACACATATTCACCTTGTTCAAAGTATTGGACGAAAGTTCGTTAATTGAAAATAAACAATCCTTGGAATGGGCGATTTGGTACCATGATATTATTTATAATTCCAAGAAAAAAAATAACGAAAAAAAGAGTGCGAAATTCTTTGAGAAAAGATGCTCAGATATACTTTCTAGGGAATTAATTGAAGAAATAAATTACTTGATTTTATCCACGGAAAAACATATGCCACTAAAAGAAGAATTCGTAGTCGATTATATGTTGGACATGGATTTGTATATCCTTTCTTCTTCCTTGGAAACATATCAGGCTTACGCCAATGCGGTAAGGAAAGAATATAAATGGGTTCCTAAATTGCTCTATAAAAACGGGCGGAAAAAA
>JAHDHJ010000086.1 GCA_020631375.1 Saprospiraceae bacterium
GCATGTTCGCAAAATGCCATCTGGCTTTTGTGAATTTATTATCACTATCATGTTTTAATACCTTTTCATAATATTTTGCAGCATTTACATAATCCCTTGCTTTTTCATAAGTGTCCGCAGTAAGGTGTAATAAATCAACATCATCCCCTTTTAGTTCCAATGCTTTCACCAAATAATCTACAGCATTATAATAGCTTGATTTTTTTAATAATTGCTGTGCTATTTCATAGTTTGACAACCAAGATTGCCGACCTTTTCCGGGTTGTGCAATAATGGAAAAAGAAATCATAAAAAAGAATAAGAAAATTAGATTTCTTTTCTGGAAAATAGATATTATATAATCCAATGTTATATTTTTTTGTATGAATGATTTTATATTTTTCATTTTAATTTTTTTATTGAAAATAAAAAAGCTGGATTAAAAATACCTCAGGGCTGGTAAAATAGGTTTGCTATCTTCTTTAGATAATCCGATGAATTGTAATGATATTTCAAAATCCGATTTTCCTCTAGTTATACTTCCTAGATCAGAAGTCGTAATGTCATAACTCAAACCCAATCTGAATTTTTTGATTTCCACACCGGCTGTGGCAATTGCTGCGTCATTCATTCTGTATGCGCCTCCAAGGAAAAAAGCGTTTTCAAATCCGAAAATAAAATAAATGTTAGCTCCGAATAAGGTTTCCATTGCCTTGGCTTGCGTCATGAAAAGTACATAAGGTTGTAAGGCGAATTTTGGATTCATAGCATGGTACATCTCCCCACTCGCAACAATTCGAGATGGTCTGTTTTCGTCCAAGCCGTAGAGCGATTCTTTCATTTTGACCGCATGGAAATATGCACCTCCCAATTTGATATGTGTTTTTGCAGAGGGATAGGCTGCATAGACCAATCCTACTCTCGTATCCACGTTAAAAAAACTGGTATTCTCAAAATTTTCCCCACTCGCCCTGTCTTCATCGAAATTTAATCCATCATATTGCGAAGCAAAAATCATGTCTTGGGTTTTGAATCGTTTATTACTGAACCCGGTATTCAGACCCAATGAAATATAATGCTTTTCATTTTTATCAATATTAAAATGTCCCGCACCGCTCAACATGACCGAAAGGTTGGATAATTTATTATTCGAACCGCTCAAGTCATTGAACATTGCCAAACCCAAACCAAAAGAATGCCGGGATTCTTTTTTCTTTTTTAAATTAATATCGAATGATAATGCAGGTGTATTGAACACGCCAGATTTAGTTACACCGGTCCATTGTCTTTTATAATTCAGATTGAACCTATATTTCCCTTCTATATGTCCGGTTAATCCGGGATTTAATAAAAGTGGTGCTGTATAGAATTGTGAAAGATGAATATCTTGTGCTTTTATATTCGTAGTGAATAATAAAATGAAACAGCATAAAACTATTTTAGAAAATGTATTCATAGTATTCATGATTAATATTTTGTTCCGATTTATTCGGCTATTGTGTTGAGCAGCCGAATCGGATTATTTTTGTCTTTAAATTTTATATACTGATTTCATTATCGCATGAGAACAATATCTCCCGAAGCGGTTTGTATCTCTTCGTTTTCTATTTGGTATTGGATCATATAAACATAAGTGTCCAATGCCTGTGACTTACCTTTATAAGTCCCATCCCATGAAGCACTTGGGTTATCATGGATCAATTGCCCCCATCTGTTGAATATTTTAAATTCTTTGACGACTACATTCCCTTCTACTATGGGATAGAATCCGTCATTCAATCCATCCCCGTTAGGAGAGAAAGTATTGGGCATTAAGAATATATTTTTAGTATTCACATCTATTTGGATGGTTTGTGAAATGGCACATCCGTTTTCCGATGTTACAGTGAGTAGGTAAATAGTAGTTTCTTCCGGTGTGGCTGATACGGTTTGGTCGCTAGTGGAAGAAAGACCGTTTGGAGGTGTCCACAAGAATGTAGGATTAACGGCATCCGTAACGGCAGACATTTCTACAGTCTCCCCTTCAAGGATGGGTCTGTTTTCCGTAGCCGAACCATCTATTTGAATTTCCAATGAGAAACCGGGAATTTCTGCAAGGGTCTGGCTTATGACTGCCGTACATCCATTCGCATCAGTAACAGTCAATGTATAATTCCCTGGCACAAGGTCATTTAATTCTGTTCCTGTAGATGAATTCGACCAAAGATAAGTATAAGGTTCTACTCCTCCCGAAGCGAAGGTGGTAATATTCCCGTTATCCATCCCTTCACAAACGTCATCGAAATTGACAATATCAACTTCCAAAGCTACCGGTTCTTGGATTTGGACGGTAGTATTGAATTCTTGTAAACAGCCTGATGCATCTTTCACATGTACATCATAATTTCCCGTTGCCAAATCATTGAAAACATAAGAATCCGCATTGTCGGAAGTGAAAGTATTTCCTCCATCTATTGAATATTCGTAAGGTGATTGTCCTCCTTGCATACTGATGAAAATGCTGCCACTTGCATCATTGTTACAAAGTAAATCCTCCGCCACCACATCTATGAACCCAAAACCGGTACAGGAAGGATCACTTAATAATGCCAATTCGGAAACAGTACATCCGTTCGCATCTGTAATATTAATGGAACAAGGTCCAGCGGGGAGGTTTGTAATATGATAATCTCCTCCACAGTTCCCTGCACCCGAGACAATAGCTCCGCAAGAGGAACTAATGCTATAAGGTGCGGTTCCTCCTGATGGTGTGATACATATCGTCCCATCTGTTCCCCCTACATTAGAAGGATTGGCTTCCGCCAATACAACTGCGAGTTCATCCGGTTCCGTTATCGTAACTGTTCCTGTAAAGGGTGAAGCGGAACAACCCCTTTCATCCGTGATGATAATATCATAATCCCCTGCTTCCAAATCTTCAAAGGTATAGGAAGTATTTGTCGTATTGACTGGTGTGATTCCATTACCAATATCGTATGTTATTTCTCCTATGCCATTTTCAAACTCTATGCTGATTGTAGCGTTGTTTTCTGACGGACAGCTTTCGTCTGTAGTGGCTATATCAACAATTCCGAAATCCGAGCAATCCGGTTCTTGTATTTCAATCCCTGATAATATTATGCTACAAGCATTGGCATCATCTATATTAATATCATATAAGCCGGATGTCAAACCGCTTATTTCATAATAATTCGGGCAACTAGCAGATGCTACGACATTCACTTCTCCTTCCGTTGGAGACCAAGTGATATTTACAGGGTTCGTAGCACCCTCTATGCACAATCCGATTACTCCGTCATTTCCTCCTACAGAGGAAAGTATGGTAGGAGATGGTGTTGCGGATAATTGTACAACTGTAATTTCCATCGCATCTGTTACAGCCAATGTTCCGGAACAAGCTCCATTCGCTACTTGCCATTCGAAATGATAAGTACCTGCTATAAGTCCGCTTAGCGCTGAAATCGGATTATTCGCGTCCAGAATATTAGCGGTATTCGGTCCTGACATTTGCACCCATGTGCCTGTTCCAAGTGTAGGGCTGTTTCCTTCGAAAAAAGTAGAGCTTTCATCACATAGTATTTGGTCTGTTCCTGCATCTGCGGAAATTGCGGAAGCGTCATCTACCGTTATGGTTATCAAAGTACTAAGGCTGGTTTGGCAATTAGTGTTGCTGATATTTGTTGCTACGATTTCGAAAGTAGTCGTAGTGCTGATTCCTCCTGTAGGGATGGAAATCGTAGCTCCGGTACCATTTATAGGGACACCTATATTTGTTCCTGAAGGAGAAGATTGTAATTGGTAGTCCACTCCCAATTCTGAATTATTAATATCAATAGACGTACTGCCTGTTCCGCACAAGGCATCATTCTGTGCTGATATGATCAATGATGGGATGGGTGTTGTTGTAATATTGGCTTGTATCTCCAAGCGGCTGTCGCTTTCGCAGCCATCCACTGTTTGTGTAGCAAAATAATCTTCGCCATCTATTAGTAGGGTATTCGGATCAAGAGCTGTTACTGAATTATCTTCTTCATACCATTGGATATTATCACCCATCGCTGTTAGGTCGGCAATAGAGGGATTATCCGTAGAGCAAAATTCTTGGACTGTTGCTCCCGTAGGGGCCAATGGATTTCCTATTTCAACGGATATTCCAAGTCGGGTACCGCTTTCGCAAGCATTGACTGTCTGTGTGGCAAAATAATCTTCTCCATCTGCCAAGGCTAGATTTTGGTCTAGGGGAAGCGAACTCGTAGGGTCCGCATACCATAAAATGTTATTGCCAGTAGCGGATAAATCCGCAATAGTAGGGTTGTTAATGGCACAGAATGTTTGGAGTGGGTCGCCGGTTGGGGCAAGAGGGTCATCTACCGTTACTACAATTTGTAACCTAGTATCGCTTTCACAGCCATTAAGCGTTTGGGTAACATAATAATCTTCCCCATCTTCAAGTAAAGTGCCTGCTGCCAAGGGGGTATTGGTAAAGACATTCTCATAATAAATCAAGTCCGTTCCGGTAATTATCATATCATCTATGGTCGGATTGTCGATAGAACAAAATGTCTGGTTGGCATCGCCTGTAGGTGCGTCCGGATCATTTATAATGACTACTACCTGTATTCTATCCTTACTGATACATCCTATTAATATTTGAGCTCCATGATAAGCTTCTCCATGCACAAGGTTCGCGTTGGGAGAAAGCGGTGTAGTTGCTGTCGGTGAATCATACCAAACCATATTCGTGCCACTCGCTAGCAAATTAATGACAATGGGATTATCTATGGAACAAAAGGTTTGGATGCCATCTCCTGTTGGCTGGGGAGGAGATTCTATTGTTACTGTGATGGGGAACCTTGTATCACTTTGGCAGCCATTCACCGTTTGGGAAGCAAAATAATCTTCACCATCTATTAGGGGAACTCCAGGCCCTAATGGAGATGTACTAGAGATACTCGAATACCAAATTATATCTTCTCCTATTGCTACCAAATCCGATATCGTAGGTTCGTCTATTTCACAAAAAATCTGATTTTCCTGCCCAGTGGGAGCATCAGGGTCTTCTATGGCAACTACTATTTGTAATCGTGATAAACTTTCACAACCATTCACTTCTTGGCTGCTGAAATAATCCTCTCCGTCTATTAGTGCTGTATTTACATCCAAAGGAGTGTTGCTGCTAATATCGGCATACCATTGGGGGTTTTGTCCATTGGTAACAAGGTCGGCAATGAGAGGATTGTCCAAAGAACAAAAAAACTGTGTTGTCGCTCCTGTGGGTGCGATAGGGTCTTCAATGTTTACTATAACGAGCAAGCGGGTATCACTTTCGCAGCCTGCTATTATTTGCGAAGCATAATAGTCTTCCCCATCTACCAATAGTACATTGTTTGCGAGGGCAGAGAAACTGGTTTCTTCTTCGTACCATTGTATTGTAGTGCCATTGGCTGTAAGATCGGCAACTGTCGGACTGTCTATGGCACAAAAGTCTTGGTTGGTCTGTCCTGTGGGCGGAACGGGATCGGCTATTGTTACCAGAACTTGTTGTCGGTTTGCACTTTCGCAGCCTCCTACGGTTTGTGTGGCATAATAATCTTCTCCATCCACTAATAAGGTAGAGAGCGGCAAAACTGCGGATGAGGTATTGTTGGCATACCATTTTATATCTGTGCCTATGGCAAACAGATCAGACACTTCTGGCTGGTCTATCGCACAATAATCCTGTACAGGGCTTCCTCCTGGTTCGGATATTTGAATAATGGAAAAACTAATATAATTAGCAGATAAGGTTGAACAAATACTTCCGAATGTCGCAGCAGCGCTTATATTGTCGCCTACATTCATATTCAGGGTGCCATCATAGGAAAGACCGTAAACCTGAAAATCTCCGGTAGGCAGGAAGTCAAAATCAAATGTACTACTGTTGAGTGACAATTGGATACTTCCCGAAGTATTTGTTATGATATAGACATAGTTGATTCCAAGTGCTTCATTTCCTGTATTATCGAAAGTAATGAGATCCGAATCTCCATCTTTGCAGATGACTGTGGAATTCGTTGTTGTTACAAAGGTGTTTTCACAGGGGATAAGCTTATCCCTGACCCATTCTATACGATTGGCATCATTAGGGATGTTGGGATTGTTTGCAAAAAGGGTTAAAGTGCCTTGGAATAATATCAATGAGAGAATAGTTATTTGTAATTTCATTCGTTTTTGTATTTGCTCTTTGAAAACTTGCTTTAAATAATTTTAGAGTTGTGTGTAGTCTTTCTTCAGTCTTATAAAATGAAGGGAATTTTTTATCATGGGAACTTTATTGGAAATTACCTTTATTGAATTATCATTAATTTTTTATAAAATATATTATTAATAATAATATATGATGTTTTAATGTACGACTACATTCAATTTTTTGTTTCAATTTTCTTAACAATATTTTTTTATGAAAATTGAGTCACAATAATATTGCCAAATATACGCATGACCAAATTTTAATATAAATAAATAGTAAGTGTATAGAGATGGATGTTATATATAACAATAATAATGCATTTTATTTTCGTCACTTAAATGACGTTGAATATTGTGGTATTAGGTATTTTTACATATGTGATTAAGTATGGAATTTTATAGATCATAAGGAATGCCAAAAGAAATAGAAAGAAAATTCAAGGTCAAAAAAAATTGGAAATCAGAGTTTCCGGAAATAGAAGGTTTTGTGATTGAACAAGGATTCTTGAATAGGGATAAAAACAGAGTCGTTCGGGTTAGGATAAAGGGCGAGCAAGGTTTTCTGACAATCAAAGGAAAAAACAAAGGCAATACCCGGGCAGAATATGAATACGAAATTCAAATGGCTGATGCGGAAGAACTCATTCTGCTTTGCGAAAAACCAATTATCGAAAAAGTAAGGTACGAATTGCCTTATGGTGATCATGTTTGGGAACTTGATGTTTTTAAGGGGCTTAACCAAGGCTTATTGATTGCCGAAATAGAACTGGAGGATGAAAATGAAGTTTTTGAATTGCCGGATTGGCTAGGGGAGGAAGTATCGGGAGACGAACGGTATTATAATTCGAATCTAGTGGCTTTTCCTTTTTCCGAATGGGAATGAAATGGCTTTTTCTACTTCTATGCCTCAAAATTGATTCCCGATATATATATGCTTAGATTTGCTTTATTCTTGCAAAAAATAAAGATTTCCAAAAAATGGGAATTGTCACAGGAAACATATTGTTATCCTATATGAATACTCGGATAATTTTTGGAGTAAAATCATGTAAATGAATTGTGTGGAATAAAAAATAGCTGAATCAGCCAAACTTGTTAAGGAATAAAAACTTTTCTATTCCTAAGCCATCGCAAACCTCTCCCTTACTTTCTCGACTTTAGGATTCATATAGGCAAACCAAAGCGGGGGGAACATCGCCAAGATAATAGAGCCCGGATAGCCCAAAGGTAATTGTGGGGCTTCATCAAAATGGCGTAATATCTGGTATTTTCTGTTTGCCTTGAAATGATGGTCGGAATGGCGGGTTAGTTCGTAAAGGAATATGCGCCCTAATTCATGGTTGGAATTCCAGGAATGGTGTGGTTTTACGGATTCGTATCTTCCAGATTCCAATAATTTTCTTCTTAATCCATAATGTTCGATATAGTTCACGGCTTCTAATAAAAGGAAGCCCAGAATCCCTGCCACTATCGCAAAGGGCAATACGTACCATCCTAATATTGCCACGACAGTGGCGAGATATGCGATTTGTAATAATTGGTAGCCCCACATGGGATTTTTGATTAAATGGTAAGGACTGAAACCCGCTCTTTGGGTTTGTTCTCCTGAGATTTTCCAAGCGGAAACATAGCCCATTACTGAGGAACGGACGAAAAAGGCATAAATATTTTCGTTCAATCGCGATGATGCAGGGTCTTTGTCTGTGGAAATCCATTTGTGATGCCCGAAATTATGTTCTATGATAAAGTGCATATAGAAAGAGGGCAAGAGTAGGATTTTGGAGAACATCCTTTCGTACCATGTGTTCCGATGTCCTAATTCATGGGCGATATTGATTCCGTTTCCTCCCAATAGAATTCCCGTGGTCGAGGTCATGCCTAGTAATTCCCACCACATAAGTCCGCCTTGGCTCACCGTCCATAAAAAATAAGCCAACAATGACCAAATGATGGGGACATTGGCATAAAGAATAAAGTCGAAGAGATATTTTTTCAATTGGGTGTCCTCTTCTTCTACTTCGAGGTTTTCTGTAGTTCCCTTGTAGAATAATTCTATGAAAGGAATGATGATAAAGGCTACATAAATCCCAGAAAACGACCAGATTCCTCCGAAATAGTAGGAAGCGAAAACGACTATGGGGATAATGTAGGCTATCAGATATTTGAAATCACGCATGGCTGAATTTTATTATTGAATAGTCTAAAATCTAAAATACAGTATCTAAAATCTATTGCGTTTTACGCAATTAGAATTACAATATTACGAAAAATCGAACTATAAATTATTAATAGTTCGATTTTTTTCATTTACTTTAGCATATGGGAAGAAAATCGCTGAATCGGAAAAGGAAAGAGAATCCTAAAAAAAGGAGGGAATGGGTTATTATTTTATATCCACATTTCAGAGATTTTGGCTTGAAAGATCTGAGGATGGAAACTATTGCGGAATTGCTTGGAAAAAGCAAATCTACGGTTTATGAATACTTTTCTACCAAGGAAGAAATCGTGGCGGAAGCATTGGCTTACAAGATGGAGGAATTGATGGGTTTTGAGGCGATTGTCTCTGATAAGGGAATTGATTTGACAGTACGGTATCAAAAATTAATGGAATATATGATTCCCGTACTTACGGATATTTCCAGTTTGTTGATGGAAGATTTGAAGACTATTTTTCCGGATTTATGGGAACAGATCAATATGTTCTATGATCATGCGAGCCAAGTTTTGGAGACATATTATTTGGAGGGAATGGAAAAAGGGGTTTTTAGGAAAATCAGACCGGCTTTGCTTTCCTTGAGTGACCGCTTCTTTTTCCAAGAAATGGTAGATCCTACTTTCCTAAAGGAAAATAATCTAAAGCCCGAAGAAGCATTCAGGGAATATTTTGAATTGAAATTCAATGGTTTGCTACTTGGTTCTGAGGAAGCAGCAAACCATTGAATTTTCTGATTTACAGATCAAACAATTCATCCAGAAATTCTTCCCTAGTACCCAGATTATAATTATCGCGACAATCCCCACCTCCGGTTCTCATTAGGCTGATGCAAAAACCATTGGGGTCAGCGGCATCCACATGCTCACGTTTCAGATAACAATGTCCTAATTCGTGGAAAATCATTACTTCCTTTTGTCCATCTGTCGCCATTTCCCAGAATTCGGGAGAGAGATTAATATGGTGCATTGTTCCGCTCGTATTCATGGCACAGGTGCCGGGCGCATTCTGATTTTCCAAATCCTTGATGGAACCGGTTACATGGGATGCTGCCAAGTCCACATTCCTGCCCCTTTCATTTCCTGCATCTTCAAAACGTTCAAAATAAATCCAAAGCCTTTCGTCCACTTCGGGGAAAGCTCTGGTGGCTTCTCCCACTATGATAGCGTTGGGGTCGGAAAGTCCTCTTTCATCATCTTCATCTACTGTTACAAAGTTGGTTTCACAAGAAAAGAATGTTATTGAGAATAAAAATAGAAAAGTTAAGGGAGGAGAGGTAAAGGTTAAATTTTTCATAATTTATTTATGTTAGTTCTCCTTTCATCTCTCAAAAACCATGTCAAAAACCCGATTTTTTTTGCTTTATGAAAACAAAAAACCACCGACATATATAATATCGGTGGTTCTCAAAACGCTAAATATATTACAAATTCAAGATGCTTGGAAAGAAATTCGGATTTGCAGTTTTAACATGTTCTTAATTTGTAATCTGAACGCTTGTTCCATCTACCCAATCCTTATCTTCATCATTATAATATGCATAGGCAACGGATGCGGCAGCCTTGAATTCTCCAGCAAAATCAGCCTTCAAATCCAAGGGAATATGTTTTTCTTCTCCCTTTCGGATATGTCTGAAATATAGGATGACATTATTCCCTGATATTTCATAATAACCGATTTTTTCATCTTCCACCAATTCGTTCAACTGTCGAACCTGAGGGCTCAGCCCTGCCGGAATTCCAACAATCGCCATTGGTGTCGGTTGGTTTTTCTTAGTTACATTTTCCAATTTCACATCCATCCTTACTTGGTCACCCACTCTGATTTCCTTTTGTTTGATAGTGGTATTCATCGCCATCAACCTATCTTTGGAAGAAACAGGTTTTACAGTATTCCATTTGAAACTAACCGTATGTGGCAATGGGTTTTTCACGCCTTCGAATACGACTTTGAAATCATATTTCCCTTCTCCGAAGAAACGCTCCAAACCATCGATTTTGATGACTTCATAAGAACCTTTTTCATAATCCTTTGAAGCTACTTTTTCTCCATTGACATAAAAGGCGATTGTCCCGTCTTCTTCCGTTTGCTTCGCAACACCGTTATACGCCATCAATGCACGCATACTCAAAACAGTAGTATGTGTAGGACCGAAAGAGGCATTCCATTTTCTGGATTCACGGATTTCCTTAGCCAATTCCTTGATGCGTTCTACTTTCGGACTTTTCGCCTTTGTTAGGTTCAAGACCAATAATGATTTGGCTTCCAATTCAAAATTGCCACTCTTTCCTCCGAAAATGGTTTGTGCATCAGCAGAAACAATAGTGCTACCCATACTCAATAATTGATCTTGACGGGCAGTTAATTCATTCGCTTTTTGGGACTTGCCATAATTATGGTGTGCCAAGGCAGCCATTCCAACCATATAAGGGTCATCGGATTCAGCTGCTGCTTTATAAATCGCATCCAATTCTCTTCCAAATCCTTTTACTTTCGCTTCGGAAAGACAATAAACGATAAAGGCATCAAAGACCTTACTATCCTTGTTCAATCCTAATGACCAAGTCGTCCTATCATCTCTGAGGAATCCTCCTTTGCCGTCTTTTCTGGTATTCAACCAAGCAATACTTCTCCTAATGATGCTATCATCCACACCTTTATATACATCTTGCATGTGTGAGAATTGCATGATGGCAAATGCAGTAATTCCCTCGTGTGCCTGATCGCTTCCGAACCAATCAAAACCGCCATTCGGAGATTCGAAAGTCGCCAAACGCTCGTATCCGAATTTTAATAATTCCTGTGCTTTGCGTTCTAATTTAGGATTGGATTGTTCGGTATCCCTCAAATATTGCAATGCCAATAAATTCGGATAATTACAAGATGAAGTCTGCTCAAAACAGCCATATGGTTGCTTCATCATTCCATCCATTCCTTGTACGACTTCCGTCAATGCGGAAGGGAATGCCTTTAGCTCGACTTCCAAAGTCTTATTTTCCAAATCCCTGATATTGACATCATATTTGGTTTCCATTCCTGTTCCGGAATAGGCTATCCTTGTAGGGAATCCTCTAGGAACTACGGTAATCGCTTCTTCGATTTTATCATTGAATAATTTGTTCTTAAATCCGATGACCAAATTATCCTTGTCGCCCTCTTCTGCAGTATGTTTCACTTGGTATTTAATCGTATAGACCTTGCTTTTTCCTTTCTTCAACGTCAGGTTTCCTCCAGGATTATTCAGAGGGACAAGATTGCTTGGGTGTTCGATTTTCAGAACTCCCGAGACTTTCTTTTTGGTATTATTCGTCACCGTAACCGGAACTTCAAAAATATCACCTACGGTTACTTCCACAGGAATCTTAGCAGAAACGCTGAAAGGCATTTGTGTGAAATATTCAGCTTCCGAACGACCTATCTGACCATTGTCAGACATGCCTTCTGTTGTTACTTTGAAAGAACCGATGGCATCTGTGTTCCAGAACGTCAATTTGGCTTTTCCGTCCTTATCCGTTTCCACATGTCCGTTCCAATACGCCGTACTTCTGAAATCGCTACGTTTATCTATTTCCGTAGAAGCATACTTTTTTACCGGAAATTCACGAACCCTATAAAAGGCAACATCCGCTAGATAAGCGCCTTTCATTTCTTCATCGTCTTCTGCTGCTTCAATCGGATTCCTCAAACGATTATCTGTTAAATTATAATCTATGCCCTCTTCAAAATCCTCCGGTTTATAATTTACCGCTTCTGTGGAATTCACATCATCATATCTTTTCGAGAAATTCACAACTTGCATATGGCTTTGGGCAAAAACAGAGGAAACCGCTTTTTTAGGAATTTCCCTTGTAACGATGGCATCCGCCAATCCTAATTGGACAGCTTGTGCCAAGCGGTTGGACCTTTCGTTTATTTTCAATCCTTTTCCTAGATCCCTATTGTATAATTGATAATCAAAAATACCATAGTCCCCTACGATTTGTTCCTGACGATAATGTCCGGGAGCAGAAATGGCTACGGTCACGGGTTCATTGACAATATCAACTTCATCCATTTCAAAATAACCGTCAGTACCCGTGTTCACGATTTTGTTTTCACCAATGACTTTGATTTTGGCTTTATTAATCGGATTGCCTTGGTCATCCAAAACCGTTCCTGCCAATACCATTCTTTCTCCCCTTGATTCCAATTTTGGAAAATCATTATCCGCTAATGCTTCCCATCCGAATCTTCTCCAACCGGCAGTCATCAATAGGTTATCCATTGCCAAACTTGCATCCATTTCATCATTGTCAAAATAATATTGAGGCTCATCGATATTTACATCAATATCCGCTTCCAGTAGCATCCATGATAAAATATTGCTGGATTTATCAGCAGCAAAAGAAAGCAATTGGTCATCCACAACGGAAACGGATAAATCTGTTTCTACAGGTTGATTATTCTTATCCCTTACGGAAATTTCCATATCCACCCTTTCGCGAGGCAGATATTTTTCTTTATTCGTTTTAATATTGATACTCAATTCATTATTCAGATTCACAAATGCCATCCTTTCCGCCCTAGCGATTCCGCTATCGTCAAAAAGAGTGATTTGGGCTACGCCCATTGGTAAATCTTCCAAAGGAATCTTGATGCTTGTTTTTCCTTTTTTTACTTTGACTCCGGCAGAGAAATGACTTTTTCCTCTTATTGAGGCAATAATGGAAACTTCGGAAGCGGAGGTAGAACCTATCAGCAATTCCACATCCTTATCTGTCATTCTATCAATAGATAAGGTGAAGCCAGAATTTTGTGCCGTAGGCAAACGGTATGTTTTCTTTATGTGACTGGGGAAAGTAACTTGTGCTGTATATTTCTCTTGACTTGGTGTTAATTCAAAAGTGCCCATTCCTTTGTGAAGACTTGCAAAATCTGCAACTTCCTCTCCTTTGGAATTCAATACGATTCCTTGTACATCTACTTCATTTCCTAGTAAATCCGTAGCTTTGAATGCTACTTTGCTTTTCAATCCATTAATCATGTCTCCGCCCTCAGGGAAAAATTGCAAATCCACTTCGCTCATTAAAACAGGTACTGTTTTAGCAATCGCTTCTCTGGAACCTTTATAATTCAAGGATAAATTAAGCAATACATCATCCGTATTGATTTTGTTGGGCAATGTAAATGAAACTGGCGCTGTTCCATCCGCATCCGTTATACCAGTAAGGGAAAAGATTTTATTTCCTTTCACTTTTACAGCATAACTGAATGCTTGGTTTCCAATGGCTTGATTCTCATTAGACCTCAATTTTAATTCTGCATTGACCTTATCACCCGGGGCATAAGCTTCTTGGATAAAGTCCATTTCCATTTTCAATTTAGGAAGCACTACTTTTTGTACTTGGATTTCCTTTTTGAAAATAGCGGGATTCTTATCATTCGTTTGCCACAATGTATAGGCTTGGAAAACATATTGCCCTCCGGGCAAATCCTTAGGTAGTTTGAAATCGCCTTTTCCTACCCCCGATTTGTTGAGCGGAATCTTATATTCCATTTCTACTTCTCCTTTGGGATTAATCAATTCGGCTCTTAGGATTTCACTTTTTGTAGATGGTGTTAAATCCGTGGCATTCCTGACGTATGCTGTGAACCAAACACTTTCGCCGGGCGCATAAAAGGGTTTGTCCAAATGGGCATAGACCCTGTCTTCCGGACGTTCTTCGTTGAGTTTGTTCTGTGCATCAATCGTTGCTTGGATAATTTCGCTGGGAGGGAAGATATTCGTATTGTTAAAAAAGTAAATTCCTCCAAGGATTAGAATGGCAGCTGTAAGGACAGCCGGTAATAGCATTTTAAGCTTCATTTTCAATGTTGTTTTGGTAAGAAAATAGTTCTCTTATTAAGAACAATGCTTTCTTTGACAAAATGGTTGCATAATATATTAACTTAACTTTAAGATACCATATTTCAAAACACCATGATCTTAAATTTGATAAACGTCTGGCTATTTCAGACAAACGTTAGGAAAGATGTAGAATTCGTTTTGCTAAGAATTATTCTTTTTTGATGGATAATTCAATAAAAAAGAAAGCAAAACATTAAAAGGAAGAGTAAAAGGGCAGAATTAATTTCATAAAGACCTGCTTTTCGCTAAACCTACGTATTTTTGTATTGTTTAAATTAAAACAACTTCTAAGTAAAAAAATATTAGGACATGTTCAGTATAAATATCTATTTACGATTTGCATTAATTGCCCTTTGCCTTATAGGAGGAACATTATTAGCAATTTTCACTAGCTTTTGGTATGCATTCCCTATCATATTGGTAGGTTTGGTTCTTCTGATAGGATATTTCCTTTTCGGAACGATACAATCGGCTGCCATGCTGATGGAGGGAGGAGACATGAAAGTTGTCGAAGACCGATTGAAATTGACTTGGAAACCGGAATGGCTTTTCGGACCTAATAAAGCGATGTATTATATGCTTAAAGGCAATATGGCTATTCAAAACAAGAATATGCAAGAGGGAGAGGAATGGTTCAAAAAAGCGGAGGGAATCAAAATGCCATCAGATAATGAAACTGCTATGATACAGTTGCAATTAGCAGGTTTGAGTGCTTCCAAAAGAAAATGGGGACAAGCTAGCGTCCATATGAAAAATGTGAAAAAGTTAAAAATCAGCAACCCTCAGATTGCTGAACAAGTTGTTCAATTAGAACAAATGATTAAGACCAAGGGAATGTCCCAAGCCAGAATGGTCAAACAAAAAGGACGTAAAGGACAGCGATTCCATAATTAACCAAATTGCGTAAAACGGAACAGATATTAGTATCTGGATTTATAATGGTTTTGTAGAAAACAAGAACATTAATGGGAAGTCTAATATCTAAAGATAGGCTGTTCAATTTGTAAGAAACCAAGGTGCCTTATTATATCCTCCCCCTAGCCCCCTCCAAAGGGGGAATATATA
>JAHDHJ010000087.1:0-10614 GCA_020631375.1 Saprospiraceae bacterium
AGCTACTGAACATCAGATAATTGCTACTTGTGGTGGTCTGTAAAGCGAATACCGCCTGGTATAGAACTTATTATGAATTGTTTTTATAAAAGACAAGTTGGATGATTTGGGAATGGGCGGAGCATTTCTTGAAAAGCGTAGAGTGAAATAACATCGAATAATTAATGAATGAAATATTAAAAACATATAAAACTATTTTTCTAATAATTATTTTATTATTGAATTTTTCTTGTGCTAAAAAAGAAGCTGCAAATATTGAATTGGTTAATCCAGAAGTCCAAAAAATAAATCCTGACTCAATAAATGAAACGAATGATAAATTAAAATTCAACTCTGGAATTCGCTCCATATTACATGATAGCAAAGGGAATTATTGGTTCGGTAGCCATAAAGAGGGCGTGTGTTTATTCGATGGAAAATCATTTGCATATTTTACAGTCCAAGACGGTTTAAGTAATAATCAAGTAAGAAGAATCCAAGAAGATGACAATGGGAATATTTGGTTCGGAACAGGAAACGGAGTGAGCAGTTATGATGGTGAAAAAATAATAAACCAGACCCAAGGGAATAGCTTGTTTGGGTTGAATATGGAAAAACAAAATAATTGGGCATTAACGAAAAATGACCTTTGGTTTAATGCAGGAAACAATTCAGGAGTATATAGATTCGATGGAAAAGAATTAGCCTATTTAGCTTTTCCTATCCAAGGAAATAATGACCCATTTAATTTATTTGGAGTAACCAGCTTTTCAAGGGGGATTAATAATAATATTTGGATAGGAACTTATGCTGCCGCATTTGGTTATGATGGTAAGTCATTTAAAATAATAGATGGCAAATCTTTAGGATATTATGTGCAAACGAAAACGCTACATATAAGAAGCATATTGGAAGATTCAAAAGGCAGGTTGTGGATAGGGAATAATGGCATAGGCGTTTTATTAGTTGATGGAGATAAAACAATAAACTTTTCGGAAGAACATAATTTAATTCATTCCAATAGTTCGGGAGGAGGAACCTATTCGCCACCAGGTACGCTCGAGCACGTTTTTGCGATAGGGGAAGATAGTCATGGAAATATTTGGTTTGGAGACAGAGATACAGGTGCCTGGAAATATGATGGAAAATCAATGACGAATTATATCATTGACGAAAATAATCCGGTCAAACATATTTGGGAAATTTATGAAGATAAAAACGGAACATTGCTTTTCGCAATGGAATCCGGAGGAGTTTACCAATTTAATGGGAAAACATTTGAAAGGAAGTTCTGAAAAAAGATTACCTAATTCATTTGTGTTTTTCGGAACTTAAATATCATTCCCATTAGAGCAATAAGGATGGATTTTGAACTATGATTTTGTCTAAAATTACTAAATGCCAATTCGTTAAAAACATATGTTAATCCTTATTCCAGTTTAAATATTCATACTTTTGGGGCATAAAATAAAAAATTATGAAAAATATATTTACTTCTTTATTTCTATTGTTTTGTTCATTGGGTTTGACAGCCCAGATTGTTTATGATATGGATGACCTCGGTGTTCCGGGTGAGACTTATTCTTTTATTACTGATACATTGCCCAATGCTTTGGTGCCTGGGGCAATGGGAGAAAATGTTACTTGGGATTTCACGAATTTGAATGTGCATTCAATTGATGAAATCACATACGAATTACCAAGTAATACACTTTATGGTGCAGCTTTTCCTACATCGGATTTAGCTGTGGATTTTGGAGGTGGTGCCTATTTTTACACTGAAGTGGAAACAGCTTTTGCAAATACATTGGGATTTGGAGGGGATGTTTTTGGATTAGGGTTTCCTTTAATAGTTCAATATTCAGATCCTCAAAGACTATTTGAATTTCCTATGAGCTACAATACAACTTTCACAGATTCATATAGCTTTAGTGTTACCATAGATGCGGCACTAGTGGGAATTCCCCAAGTGGATTCCGTAAGGTTGGATAGGAGCGGCTCCATAACGGTAACCGTAGATGGTTGGGGAATGGCGACTACTCCCTTTGGCACCTATAGCACTATGAGGACGCACATAGTAGATACTTATACAGATGATATACTTGGTTATACTGCTGGGACATGGATTCCCTTCCAAAGCGATACAGGTGTGGAAGAACGCTATGAATGGTTGGCAGAAGAATCCAAGGGAGGAGCATTGGTATCTATGAGCATAAACCCTGATACGGGTGATGTTTTGAATATTGAATATGCGAATTTGAATACTACGGTAGCCGCACCGGCTGCATTATTCAGTTATGTTGATAATGGAGGGAACATAGATTTTACGGACGAATCCACAAATTCTCCTAATATTTACGAATGGGATTTTGGAAATGGAGACGGCTCTTCGGAAGCCAATCCCAATTATACTTATCCTGAATCAGGAACATACAATGTTTGTCTTACCGTAACGAATGTCGGAGGAACAGATACCTATTGTGAAATGATAACGGTGGAAGCGGCACCCATCTCTGCGTTTACCTATGTGAACGGTACTTCGGAAGGGGAACTTGTATTCACGGATAATTCCGCTAACAGTCCTACAACATGGTCTTGGGATTTTGGAGATGATGGAACTTCTACGGATCAAAACCCAACACATACTTATGGTGCTCCGGGAATTTTTAATGTTTGCCTTACGGTAACGAATGCCGCAGGTTCCGATACACAATGCGAATTGGTGGAAATCGTATTTGCACCTACAGCATCTTTCAGTGTTATGGAGGGAGCGAACCCAGGAGAAATGGTCTTCACAGACTTATCTTCTAATTCCCCAACATCATGGACTTGGCTTTTTGCTGATGGAGGGACTTCTTCGGATCAGAATCCGGTACATACTTTTGCAACTGATGGTGTATATAATGTTTGTATGACAGCTAGTAATTCTGTGGGCTCGGATACTTACTGCATGGATGTAACTGTAGTCACCACTTCATTATTCAATACATCTAAAGATGGAATTACCTTAGAGATGTTCCCTAACCCAGCGAATGAGTTTGTACAAATCAATATCGAAGAAAATGCAGGAGGTGATTACCAATTACTTATTTTTGATGCTCTAGGCCGTAAAATAGGTGATCAGACTTATTTGCAAAATGGAAATAATACGATTTCCCTAAATGATTTGGCACTTGGGAATTATTATTTCCATATTCAAAATATGAATACAAAGAAATCTACGGTTAGAAAAATAATCGTCAAGTAAATCTCAGTATATTGAATTTTAAAAAATGACTCTCTTGTGTATAGGGAGTCATTTTTTTATGTGTCAAAGTAAATATGCCAAGCGGTATTCGCTTTACAACCCACCGCTAGTAGAAATTGCCTACTTTTCGGCAAAGCGAATTTCTAATACCAACCCATACCTAGGAATCTCTGTTGTAATTTTCTAGTAGTTTTAATCAAATCAAGCCAATCTTCTAAATTTTGGATTGGACTTACTAATCTCGTTAACTTTGCCATCATTAATTGGGTTCCGCTTCTGAGGAAACCCTAATTACAATATTGCAATTTGTCTCGATTAAAAAAAGACCGCTACAAGTTATTGTAGCGGTCTTTTCATCTATCAAGAATAGGTTTTTAATAATTACAATTGGAAAGTATAATTCGCTTTTAATTCCATGTAAATATTTCTAATCGTATCTTCCGCTAATTGGTATTCATCTTTGAAAATGGATTTGAGACCGGAAGATATTTTCAATTCACACTCTATTTGTTTATAAATCTTATAATTCACTCCGGTATTTAATCCAAAGTCCCATTTGCTAATGAATTCGCTCTCATCACTAAATTCGTCTTCAACCGTATCAAAATTATCACCAACGACTCCTGTTGCCCAAACCTTATGCTCTCCCTTGAGTAGTAATGCAGCATAACCACCTCCGAGGACACTCCATTTATCACTCAAATTAAAAAAGACCATGACCGGAGCTTCTAAGTAATGGTTATTGAACTTTCCTTTGGCAGTACCATTGAAAAAAGTTTCAATTACAGCTGTTACAGTTGATCCGTCGGGTAAATTCAAATCTTGATAATAAGTATAGTCCTGATCAATGACAGGAGAGGAATAAGAAGCCTTTTTTGCATTATAAGCCAATCCTAATTGCATCCCAAAACGCGGAGCAATATCATATCTCGCAAAAATTGCTCCATGCAAACCCAAGCCGGGTTTTCCCTTTGCCCCTTCTTCTGCCGGACCATAAGGTGTGCCAAATATGATTCCCACCTCAGTACCAAAGATCATTTTATCTCTTAAAAAAGACTTGGTATTTTGTTGTTCTTGAGCCGAAATACTAAAGGTAAAACTAATAGAAATACAAAGTGCAAAGATTCTTTTCATAAAATCCATAATCATCTTCTTTTTATATAAGAGCATGTTTGAAATTGGCTTTTATTCCCAAAGTATTAAATTTAAACATGCTCTAAAATAGATTCATAATAGCCGATTGCTTGGAATTCAGTGCCTAAGATAGTAAAAAAGGATATTTGCTTGTATTCAAAACACCAAATATCCTTTCTGATTCTAGAATTTATGTTTATAAGAATTATTCAATAATGAAAGAACCACTTGCTACTGACTTTGAAGTTTTCTGATCAAAAATGACAAATCGATACAATGCCGTTGACCATTCCACCACATCTAAACTGAACTCTTTTCCTGAAAAAGGCATGCTGGAAATTTCTTTTCCATCATTGGAAAATACTCGAATTAATCCATCTTCCATTGCTTGGCTCACTTCAAACCTAAGAGTCTCGCCATTAACAGGATTAGGATAAGTAACAACCTCTATACCACTATCGGATATACTGTTTATTCCAACCAGACATTTGACCATCTCTACATCATCAACATACAATGTATTACCTATTTGGCCTTCGAAGTTATCACCTGCCGCACTAGAAGCAAAAACCAAAGTGATAGAATCCGGAGCTTCGGTAGAATTATAAGTGAAAGGGATGAGTAGTTCAGTCCATTCACTTTGGGCATCATATAATTTTGTATATGCTTCCCCTATCCTAACTCTTTCTGTACCATTCCATTTTTCTAAATAGGTATAAACCTCAGCAGAATCACCATCTACAGGTGCATACTTATACCATACTCTAAAATAATCCGGTCTTTCTGTAAAAGGCTTGCCAAATTTTACACTTTCTAAAGGATCTAACTGGTTAGGAACAAAGGCTCCGCTAAAAACAGTAGCAGATGTTACTAGAGTAAACCAATTGGAAGTCGTGAGTTTGGCAGAATAATTTCCCGAATGGGCATCTGTATCCTTAACCACATTAGCGTTATATAAAATAGGAGCGAGATCCACTGTTCTGTTAGCAGTATCCCAGAAATCTCCGGCAGGATCCTCATAATTCCCCTCATCTACCCAATCTTCAAATCCGGAATTATCCAGTGCTATAGATTCCTCTACATCACATTGGGCAGCTAACTGTACCGAAAATAAAAATGTAACTATTAATAGAATTGCTATTTGTATAATATTTTTCATAACATAAGTTTTATTGAATGAGCAAAATTAGTGTTTTACAATCAATTCGTAAGCATTGTTATGTTAAATCTTTTGGATAGCGATCTTATCATACTTGACTATTTGACATTAGAAGTTATTTTTATATGACAATTTTGCAGAAATGACTATAAAAAATCGAATTGGACAATGATTTGATAGTAATTCAATTGAAACAGCTATCTTCAAACCCAAATTTGATGATAGTTGTACATAATGTTTTTTATTGATACAATCATATTTCCAATATTTAGAATAAAATAATACCATAATTAATATAATGACATTAGATATTTTCACCACAAAGGCACAAGATGCCATTCGCCAAGGACAGGCCATTTCATCTGCTAATGGGCAACAAGAAGTTTCTCTCGCACATATCCTAAAAGGCATCATTGAAATAGATGAACATGTCGCAGAATTCTTATTCAAAAAATGTGATGTGGACATGAATCACCTTGTAGGGGAAATGGAAGCCATCATCCAAAAGACACCAAAAGTGTCCGGTGATGGAGCAGGCAAACAATACCTCAGTAAAGAAGCCAATAAGGCAATGGCAAAAGCCAAGACCTTGATGAAAGATTGGGGCGATGAATATATTTCCCTTGACTTGATTCTACTAGGAATTCTGAAAGGGAGTAGCCAGATGTCTAAGGCATTGAAGACCTTGGGGGCTACAGATAAAAAAATGGAAGCTGCCATAAAGGAATTAAGGAAAGGAAGAAAAGTAACGGATCAAGGTGCTGAAAACCAATATAATGCCTTGAAAAAATTCGCTGTGAACCTTACAGGAAAGGCATCAGAAGGAAAATTAGACCCGATTATAGGCAGGGATGAAGAAATCCGAAGGATTCTGCACATCCTTTCTAGACGGAAGAAAAACAACCCTTTGATTATTGGTGAAGCTGGAGTAGGTAAAACAGCTATTGTAGAGGGAATTGCTTGGAGGATAGTCAATCAGGATGTTCCTGAAAATCTGAAAAGCAAGGAAATATATACTTTGGATATGGCTGGTTTGATTGCCGGAGCAAAATATAAAGGGGAATTTGAGGAACGGCTGAAAGCGGTCATCAAGGAAGTAACGGATTCCAATGGACAGATCATCATGTTCATTGATGAGATTCATACTTTGATAGGAGCCGGCGGTGGCGGCGGAGCAATGGATGCCGCTAATATACTGAAACCCGCATTGGCAAGAGGAGAATTAAAAACGATTGGTGCGACAACATTGGATGAATACCAAAAATATTTTGAAAAGGACAAGGCATTGGTTCGTCGTTTCCAAACGGTTATTATCAATGAACCCAGTCTGGAGGAAACGATTTCCATATTGAGGGGATTACAAGAAAAATATGAGGTTTATCATAAGATAGAGTTGCTTGATGAGGCATTGGTGGCTGCTGCCGAATTATCGTCAAGATATATTGCAGATAGATTTTTGCCGGATAAGGCAATAGATTTGATAGATGAATCCGCTGCCAAACTCCGTTTGGAATTGGATTCTGTTCCCGATGAGATTGATGAATTGAGCCGTAAGATCCGACAATTGGAAATTGAGAAGGAATTCATCAAAAGGGAAAAAAGCCAGGTAAAGAAATTGAAGTCACTGAATGAACAAATTTCAACTTTACAAGGCGAATTGGACACCATGACAGCAAGATGGCAGAATGAAAAGGACATTGTGGAACGAATGCAGAAAGCCAAGGAACTGATTGAGAATTATGAAATGGAAGCGGACAAGGCAGAGCGGGAAAGTGACTTCGAGAAAGTGGCTGAACTCCGTTATGGAAAGATAAAGGCACAGGAAAGAATATTGGCAGATTCAGAAAAGGAATTACATGAGTTGCCTGAAGAGAATCGTTTTACGAATGAGCAAGTTACCGCAAATGACATAGCGGAAGTGGTGGCAAGATGGACGGGAATTCCCGTAGCCAAAATGATGCAGAGCGAAAAAGAAAAACTACTTCGTTTAGAGGATGAAATCGGTAAGCGATTGATTGGTCAACATTTGGCTGTGGAAGCAGTTTCGGATGCGGTGCGTAGAAGTCGTGCGGGATTGCAGGACGGAAACCGTCCTATCGGTTCGTTTATTTTTCTAGGACCAACCGGTGTTGGAAAAACGGAATTGGCGAAAGCCTTGGCAGAAGTATTGTTCGATGATGAAAATGCAATCACCCGAATAGATATGAGTGAATTCCAAGAGCGTCATTCTGTGAGCAGGCTCGTAGGAGCGCCTCCGGGATATGTGGGATATGATGAAGGCGGACAATTGACAGAAGCGGTAAGAAGAAAACCTTATTCCATCGTCTTATTGGATGAAATCGAAAAGGCACATCCGGATACGTTCAATATTCTTTTACAAGTTTTGGATGATGGAAGGTTGACGGATAACAAGGGGCGTGTTGCAGATTTTAAAAACACGATTATCATCATGACTTCCAATATGGGTGCAGACATTATCCTTGATAATTTCGAGGATTTGCAAGAAATGGAAGACAAGAAAGATGAAATCATCAAGGCGACAGAAGTTGAAGTATTCGACTTGTTGAAAGATGAATTACGACCTGAATTTCTGAATCGTATAGATGAAAAAATCATGTTCCAACCTTTGACCAAAGATGAAATCAAACAGATTTTGGTCTTGTTGTTCCGTAAGGTGAAGAAAATGATGGGCAAGCAGGAAATGCAAATTGACTTATCCGAAAAGGCAAAAGATTTGTTGGGGGATTTGGGTTACGATCCTCAATTCGGAGCCAGACCCATGAAACGGGTTCTTCAAAAAGAAGTCATTAATGAATTATCAAAACATGTACTTTCCGGAAAATTCGGACCCGGCGACCATGTCCTCATAGATGCGAATAAGGATGGTTTGATTTTTAAAGAAAAACCAACTAAAGCGGAAAAAAAGGACGAGAAGAAAACAGAAAAGCCGGCAAAAGAAAAAAAGCCCGCAGCTAAAAAGAAAGAGGATAAAAAATAAAATAGAACACTTAGAGTATGTTAGGAAATTGTTCTTTGAGACGAAAACAATCAATTTTTTGTTTAGACAAGGCAGGGAATTGGGATGATAGCAGGGCTATCAAGCCCGATTTTTTAACGCCGTATAAACGGAAAAGTGATGTTTGTAGCCCAATTAATAAATTCCTAACATACTCTTAAATATTAAGGTCTGACGTTTTAATTAGTGTCAGACCTTTTTTAATAAAAAGATACTTTGTGAAAAATATAATTACCACAATATTTATTTTTTTATCCTATAATATTTTTTCCCAAAACCTCATTCCCAATCCCGGATTTGAAGATGTGAATGTTTGTCAAACTTATCATGAACATTGTTCACCAAAAGCATGGCGGAATATTTTATTAAAAGGCTTTCGTTTCCCTGAAACCGCTTTTACTGGCAGAGAAGGGATACATTCGAAAGAAGGACAACGTTCTGTTATTTTACCGCTGTACCACAAGGCAAGAAAAAAAGATAGGATTTATATCCAAGTTCCTTTTTTATGTGAATTGGAAAAAGGAAAAGAATATGAATTTTCATTTTATTATTTATTGACAGAACAGACTACACAAGAATTCCATATCTTTTTTCCGGATACATTATACGTGCATCATGATCTTGATTATTTTTTAGGAAAAAAATCCGATTATATTGTTCCTTTATCTACGGATGGAGAATTTAGAGTTTGGAAAGAATTCAAAATGAATTACATAGCCAATGGAAACGAACAGGGTTTTGTTATTGGAAATTCTACTTTGGATAAGGATATTGAAATCACAACATTAAAAAAATTAAAAAAGAAAGATTATTATCCAAAACGACTAATGATCTGGTTGGACCAATTTTCTTTTTCAACTAAAGAGGGCATAAAAGAAAATTGCAAAATGGAAGAAATGAGGGAAAGAATTTATTTGGATTCCGTTCGTCATTTTATTGCAAAAATAGAAACGGTAAAAGATTTAAAAGAAAATATTGTAATTGAGGAAGAAGAAACTATAATAACTGAAGAAAATAAAGAAGAAATAGTCATTCCGGTCATTGAAGGAAAAGAAGAAAAAATCATTCCAAAAACCAAGCCTATTTTAATTGAAAATAAAATTGTCTTGAATCAAAAATTCGTACTTCGAGGAATTCATTTCAAAACGAATTCCGCTGAACTGGAAATATCTTCATTTGAAGATTTAAAAAGATTATTAGAATATTTAAAAAATAATCCTGATTTAAATTTATTAATAGAAGGACATACAGACAATGTAGGGTCGGACGCTTATAATATGAAGTTATCTAGGAACCGTGCAAATACGGTAGCGAATTATTTTATTGAAAATGGAATCTCCATACAAAGATTAAGAACATTGGGAAGAGGGGAATTACTAGCATTATTCGATAATGAAACAGAAGAAGGAAGAGAAAAAAACAGGAGGGTGGAATTTATTTTTGAGTGATTACAATTTATTAATTCATCATTCCTTAGTTTTTATATTTGGAAAGAAACTCTATGTTTTCAGGGAATATGGATCCACTAGGGGAATCTAGTATGAAATTCGTGTTTATGTTGTATTGCAACAAATTCAATTCGTTCAAACTTCCAGTAGCCAAGCTTAATTCCCAGAAATCATTTTCTGTGTCTTTTATTAGGGAATAAGTGTTTTGTACTAAACTGAATAGCAGAATGATTAAGGCGAGATGCTTCATGACTTTTATATTTTTTATAAAAGGACATAAGATATTTTAAAAATACTTGGGTAAATGATGAAATAATTTTGTGAACTGAAAACGAATTGCCTGAAATTGATTATGTTTACTTATAAAAATTGAGGAATGGATTTGGATCCAACGATATTAACACAAATCATCCGAATGCCAATGCCTTTCGGTAAATATGAAGGAAGGCTGATTTGTGATTTGCCAATAAGTTACTTGGAATGGTTCAGCCAAAAAGGTTTCCCAAAAGGGCGGCTAGGAATGTTGTTGAGTACGATGTATGAAATCAGAATCAACGGCTTGACAGAATTATTGGAACCCCTGAAGGAATTGGAACGGAATAAGAATCGTTTTTAAGGGACTAGGCAATAA
>JAHDHJ010000087.1:10624-15221 GCA_020631375.1 Saprospiraceae bacterium
TTTAATAGAGGAATAAATTTATTTTTTAATTATAACAATATATCAGAATGAAAAAGGTAATAATGTTTTTTTTAGTAATGTCAGCCTTTGTTTTGGCATTGTCATCCTGCGGATCAGGTAGTGGAGGGGACGCACCGGAAACTACGACAACTACGACAACGACTGCTCCAGCCCAAGGTAAAGAGCATACTTCCGCATACATCTGTCCGATGCACTGTAAGGGAAGTGGATCGGATGCGGCAGGAAAATGTCCTGCTTGTGGAATGGATTATGTGGCGAATGAAAGCCACAAATCTGATGGACATGACCACGATGGACATGGTCATGGAGACCATGACGGACACAACCATTAATGATTATTTTATCAGGCTGGGATTTATTCCCAGTCTGATAAAATCAAAAAAACAAGAATGAAATATTTAATATTTTTAATTCCCCTCTTATTTTCCCTATCCTGCCAAAAAGACATTTCCGTTTCCAATATTATTCTAAAAGAAATTCCTATCGCTTGTAAAGAGGGAGGAGAATCCAATTTGTTTTCGGATGAAAAAGGAGATTTATTTCTTTCTTGGGTGGAATATATAAATGACTCTACAGATGTTTTGCAATATGCCGAATTAAAAAATAACGAATGGACAAATCCCCAAGAAATTTCCAGGGGAAGTGATTGGTTTGTGAACTGGGCGGATTTTCCATCCCTATGTAAAAGCGGAGATAATTTAGCTGCACAATGGTTACAAAAAAGTGCTTCGGGAGTATATGATTACGATGTCAGAATTTCCATTAATGAAAATAAAAGTAAATGGTCGGAATCTTTTATTCCGCATCGGGATAGTATTCCCTCAGAGCATGGCTTTGTTACTATGTTGCCTTTGGAAAATGGAAGATTTTTTGCAACATGGTTGGATGGACGAAATACCAAAGGCGAAGGACATGGCGACCATGGTCACGGACATGGCACCGGCGGAGCGATGACTTTGAGAACCGCCGAATTTAATTCCAAAGGGGAATTAAAAAATGAATTCGAATTAGATAATCGGGTCTGTGATTGTTGCCAAACAGATGCGGTAAAATTAAATAATAATTACGCAGTTGTTTATCGGGATCGCTCCGAAAAAGAAATCAGGGATATTTCATTTTCTAAATTCGACGGAGGGAATTGGACATTGCCTAAAACGATTCATTCTGATAATTGGAAAATAACAGGCTGCCCAGTAAATGGTCCCGCGATAGCTGCGTTTGAAAATCAATTGGCAGTTGTTTGGTTTACCGCTCCCGAAAATGACACTAGGGTTAATTTGTCTTTTTCAGAAAATGAAGGAAATGATTTTTCTATACCAATTCGATTAGATGATGGCGTGCCAGAGGGTAGGGTAGATATTGAATGGTTGGATGAAAATAGGGTCTTAGTTATTTGGATGGAAAATATAGAAGACCAAGCAGAAATAAGAGCGAAAATAATTGATAAGAAAGGGAAGATTTCAGAAAGTTTTTCTTTGCATAATATTCACCAATCCCGAAGAAGTGGTTTTCCTGTTTTGGCAAAAAACAATAATAGATTTTATTTGTCTTGGACGCATGTGGAAAATAAAAAAACTAAAATAAAGACAGGAGAGATTGTTTTGGAATAGGGTCAGGTCATTTGAGATATTTATTTGGGTAATTCTACGAAGACGAAACGATTAGATGGATTCGTGTAAATTAGTGGCGGAAAAAAACTGCCACTAATTCCATGAACATTAAATTTATTTCCCACAATCTTCCTTTAATAAATGAGCAAATTCCTTTTCTACTTTTTTTACTTTAGGAACACTAATGTTTTGAACATAACTATTTTCCGGATGGAGCCAATAATAATCCTGATGATATTCTTCTGCTACCCAAAATTCTTTATAAGGTAAAATTTGCGTAGCAATGGGTTTATTAAATTTATTGGATTGGCTACGCATAAAATGATGGATATTGGCTTTTTGTTCTGGAGAATGATAAAATATGACAGAGCGATATTCCGGCCCGATATCGGGACCTTGTCCATTTACTTGGGTAGGGTCGTGTGCTACGAAAAATATTTCCAATAATGTCTTAAAACTGATTTTATCTTCTTCGTAATAAATATTGATTGCCTCTGCATGACCAGTATTACTTTCTCCGACTTCCTTGTATGTAGGACGTTCAGTAGTGCCACCCGAATAACCAGAAATTACATCTGCCACACCATCCATGCATTCGAATGCCGCTTCTGTACACCAAAAACATCCACCTGCAAAAGTAGCCACACTATATTTTTCATAACCCTTTCCCTCAGTATATTCTAGGATGGATTTTGTCCCATCTTTTTTTGTGATGGTTTTTGTTGTAATTTCACTTTTGTCTTCTGAGGGTTGGGTTTCCGTCATATTCTTATTACAAGAAAATAAAATGACCGGAATGGAAAATAAAACAAAAATAAATGATTTCATTAAAATGGATTGTTGGTTAATAATGATAAATAAACGGGCGATTTATTTGTTTTAATTTTCTCAATTAGAAAAGCCAATGCAGCTTTAATTGCATTGGCTTCACAAAATATTAAAATATTCCTATTATTGGGCTGTTGTACTAAAAACAATTCCCTTTATTCATTAATTTAAAGTTACATTAAAGGTCACACCAGGTTGGAGGTTATATCCTTCTGTAAGTTCAACGACAATAACAGTATCAGAATCAATCCTTACATTTAATGAACTATTATCGCTACTAAAACTTGAAATGTTGTGTGGCTCAGAGAAAGTAAAATAGTATCTATCCACTTTCCCCGCAGGAAATAGTCCAAAAACGTTAGCCCAAAAAGGGTCAGTATTATCAGGTAATACCGTAAAATTGATGCTGTTTTCAGTAAAATCAATATTATACAACCCACTAATATCACCCGCAGGTGTACCTGCTTGGGCCAAAGCAGTAGCAAACTCCGATGTTGAATTTGAAAGTGTTGCAAACTCGTCATAAGCGTCATCAGCCTGTCCAAATAAACTGGCATAAGTCACTTCAGCTTCATTTGGGTCTTGTAATGTGTTTCGTAATGTAATATTCACTCCCTCGTTTAATGGTGGAATAAAAATTTCAAACCGTTCTGCCATAAACGTATTCCCATCTATCATGGCAAAATAATCGGCAACAGTTGGGTCAACTCCAAAAGCTGCAATTGAAGCATCAGCATCTGCCAAAGTTTCCCAAAAAACTATTACTGCATATTTACCATCTGCATCTACACCACTTGTACGTCTGATAAACCCTGGTTGTTGAGAGGCAAAATCTTGTTCTATTTCGGCATCTCTTGTTGTAAACGCATTAACATCCACACCTGTATTCAGATTGAATGTGGTAATCTCAATTACATTTTTATCTGCTAAAGTAAAATTGATATTGGGTATTTCAAAAGTAGTAAATCGCTCCGCACTAAATGTGCTGCCATCTATCATTCCAAAATAATCGGCAACAGTTGGGTCGGCTCCAAAAGCTGCAATTGAAGCATCAGCATCTGCCAAAGTTTCCCAAAAGACCATTATTACGTATTTTCCGTTAGCATCTACACCACTCATTCGTTTTAAAAATCCTGGTTGTTGGGAAGCAAAATCCTGCTCTATTTCTGTATCTCTTACTTCGAAAGCATTAGCATCTACTCCTGCATTGAGGTTAAATGTGGTTACTTCTACAACAATACTATTATTGGTTATGTCATTATCATCATCTTTGCAGGATGAAAAAGCTAAAATGCCCAATAAGGCAAGGAATAAAATTTTACTAAATTTCATAATATTAATTTTTTATTTATTGAAGTGATAACTTTTAGAAACTGCATAGCTGTCTTCCAGCCAGTTCCAAAGTACAATTTTTCCATCAGTGACTTTTACTCTAAGGGCAAAAGTAAATTCGGTGGTTTCTTGATTTGACTTTAATGTAATTCCTTTCATTTGACCAAAAAAAGCAGCGACATCTCCGCTTGAAATGGCATCTTCTGTCACCCATTTAGTCGGTTTGAAATTTTCCATAAACAAAGGCAAGAATGTTTCTAAAATTATCTTTTTACCTTTCCATGGACCTATCCACGGCATGGTTTTGTCTCCTTCATTTTGCCAAATCATATCATCGTCCATTAAACTAAGCATGGTTTCCATATCTCCTTTTCCCATTGCGTCCATAAATTTCATGGCAACGTCCATGGTTTCTTTGGATTGATTGTCCAAAGCATTTATATTATCGTTTTGATTCATTTTTTCAGATTTTGCAAGTGGCATTTTCTTTTCATCCAAATCACATCCAACCAATACCACTAAAGATGATAGACTGAGAATTAAGAATAATTGCTTCATGATTTCAATTGTTTCATGGCCGTTCCCCAATCTTCTAAATGATGAACTTCTATCACTTTGCCGTCAATAATGGTATGGATGTCGATTGTCATAATCTCAAATGATTTTGTTCCATCAGTAGGCAGGCCCATAAAATCTCCGTTTGGAGTCCCCGAAGCAAGACTTCTAACAACGTATTTGTTGCCGTCATTTAATATTTCTTGTGGCACCCATTTTAAATCTGGAATCAATTTCCAAAAGAATCCTAA
>JAHDHJ010000088.1 GCA_020631375.1 Saprospiraceae bacterium
AATGCTTTTTGGCGATCATATTCTTGCTGCATGTATTCCATCTTTGCATTCGAAATAGTAATCTGCTCGGATAATTTAGATTTCTCAAGGAGCATATTATTATAATCCATACTTGACATAGTGGCTAATAACTGACCTTTATTGACATGATTTCCTTCTATCACTTTTATTTTTTGGATTGTTCCATTTATAGGAATACTCACATCTGCTTGATTTTGTGGAGCTAACCTTGTATAACCATTAGCATGTATGACATTGCTGATATTTTTCATCTCAAACCAGCCCGTATCTATTTCTGCATTTTTGTATTGTGCAAGATTTAATGTAACGGTTTTTTCCTGTCCGTGATTATCATGGTCTGCATGGTCATCATGTTTTTCTTCCGCTGCGTGATCGTGCCCATGATCGTGTCCGCTATGGTCATGCCCACTATGATCCGTATGGCAGGAATAAATTAATGTAATTAATAAAAGGATTGATATATATATTAAATTTTTCATTGTTATTATTTTTTTTGGCTCGTCTTAATAATGGTCTGGCTTAAATCCATACCATTATTAAAGCAAGAAAATTATTGATCCAATAAATAATTCAGGGAAATAATGGCTTGATTATATTCCATGATTGAATTAAGGTATTCGATTTGAAAATCGAATTTTGTTTTTAATGCTTCTACATATTCTAGGTAACCGATATCACCAATTTCATATAATCGTTTTGCACTTTTAGCAATGATTTCTGCTTTTGGCAATGCTGAATTTTCATAATATTCAATTTCAACTTTATGAGCATCCTTTTCTAAATACAAGGCTTTTATTTTATTTGAAACTTGCTGAATAAATTGATCCATTTTGGCATCGTTCATGGTTACTTCCGTTTTGGCTGCTTCGATTTTAGCTTTATATCCTTTTCTGGCTAATGGAATACTCAAACCCAAATTCACTCCTTGGAAACGGGGAATGGCATTATAATTCTTCACTTCATCATTGACCAATTGTTCCCCTTGTATGGATTGAATAAAATAGCCTAACATTAAATCCGGTTTCATTTCGGATTCCAAGACTCCGATTTCAGATTCCTTCAATAAAGTTTCGTCCATAAATACTTTTAAAAAAGGGTCTGAAATTTCTGCTTCTTCAAGATTTGCATCTGACTTTTTCATTTCATATGCTTCATAAGAAATATTAAAATCCTCTTTGGAATTCATCAATGTTTTTAAATGAATTTCATATTGTTGCATTTCTGCTTCCACTCTTTTTATTTTCATTCCTATTTTATCAAAATGAATTTCTGCCGTGTTTTTTTCTATGATGTCACTCTCCCCTAGCCGATATCTGGCATTTGCTGCTTCTGCAAATTGCTGCCAAGTGGATTGTTGTTCAATTAATAATTCTTTTAAATTATTCTGATAATTCAGTTTATCCCAAATGTCCTTAATATGAAAAGTAATTTCATTTTGTTCCAAAGTCAATTCCGATTCCGAAACTAAAATTTGTGCATTCACCAATTCTTTTTTCGCTTTGAAAGCAAAAGGATTAAAACGTTGTGAAATAGAAAAACTGCTATCGAATTTCCTTGAGTTCACTTGTCCGAAAGAACCTTCTATATCCGCTTTGGGAATGACGAATGGTGCTACTTTTAATTTTTTATATTTCTCAATATTTAATTTGGAAACAGCTAAGGAAGTGTTGGAAGACATTGCAATTTCAATCGCTTTATCCAAATTCAAGTCTTTATCAGATTGGGCATTCATGCCCATAAAAGAAAAACAAAATAATAAAATCATTGATGTTTTAGCAGCGGTTTCTTTTTTGAAAACATCCATGCCTTTTTCTGAATAATAATATAAAATCGGTAAAATAATCAAGGTCAAAATCGTAGCGGTAATTAATCCACCGATAACAACGGTCGCCAATGGTTTCTGAACTTCCGCACCGGCACTGGTACTCAATGCCATTGGTAAAAAGCCTAATGATGCTACAGCAGCAGTCATGATGACAGGACGCAGCCGTACTTTCGTTCCTTCTGAAATGATTTCATTTATATCTTTCATTCCCTCTTTTTTTAACTGATTAAAATAGGCAATTAAAACAATGCCATTCAATACCGCCACTCCAAATAATGCGATAAATCCGACTCCGGCAGAAATACTAAACGGCATGTCCCGAAGCCATAAGGCAAATATTCCGCCGATGGCAGAAAGCGGAATTGCGGTAAAAATCAAAATGGATTGCTTGATACTTTGAAAAGTAAGAAATAATAAAACGAAAATTAAAGCCAAGGCAATCGGAACGGCAATAGATAATCTTTCATTCGCTCTTTTCAAGTTTTCAAATTGTCCGGCATATTCCATAAAATAACCTACGGGTAATTCCATCTGTTTTTCGAATTTTGCTTGGATTTCATTCACTACACTTTCCACATCCCGGCCTCTTACATTGAAGCCGACGATAATTCTACGTTTGCCATTTTCACGGCTGATTTGTGCGGGACCTCTTTCGTAATTAATATCTGCTACTTGCTCTAATGGAATTTGATTGCCGGAAGGCAATGAAATAAAAATGTTTCGCAAATTAGAAATATCCTGCCGGAATGGTTCCGCCAAACGGACAACCAAATCATATTTTTTTTCTCCCTCATAAACGGCTCCGGCTGCTTGTCCGGCAAATCCCATTCTCACCACTTCATTCAAATCACCAACATGTAATCCGTACAATGCCAATTTATCCTTATTATATTTTACCACGATTTGAGGCAATCCGGAAACAGATTCCGCCCTACAATCTTTCACGCCCTCGACCCCATTGATAATTTCGACTGCCTCGTCTCCCAAAGAAACCAATCGCTCTATATCATCCCCAAAAATCTTTACGCCCACATCACTTCGGATACCTGTCATTAATTCATTGAATCTCATTTGTATAGGTTGGGTGAATTCTGTAGTCACTCCAGGCAAATCATCAAGGACATGTTCCATTTTTTCAAACATTTCTTCTTTGGAAGAAGCAGAAGTCCATTTTTTTTTGTCCTTTAGGATAATCATCATGTCAGCTACTTCTATAGGCATGGGATCCGTAGGCACTTCGGCACTACCTATCTTGGAAACGACTTGCTCGATTTCCGGAAAATTATCCATCAATAATCTTTCTGCTTTCGTAGTCGTTAGTATTTCTTGGCTCAAAGAACTTCCGGGAGGAATGATAACATGTGTAGCAATATCGCCTTCGGATAAGGTAGGAATAAACTCACCTCCTAAATTATTAAAAATACTAAATGCCCAAATAAACAATCCAATGGCTAAAATCAAAACCAGAGGTTTTATTTTCATGGAAATATTAAGAATGGGTTCATAAATCCTTTGGAAGAAATTAATAATATGATCAGATAAATTCTTTTTATGTCCTGTTTGTTTTTTTAATATCAATGCACTCATCATCGGGACATAAGTCAATGAAAGTATGAATGCTCCCAATATGGCAAATGATACTGTAATAGCCATTGGCTTGAACATCTTCCCTTCGATTCCCACCAATGCCAAAATCGGTAAATAAACAATAAGGATAATGATTTCTCCAAAAGCTGCACTACTCCTTATTTTTGATGCGGCGGTATAAACTTGTTCATCCATTTCCTCCCGATTCAATTTTTGAACAACGGGATTGCTCTGAAGCCGATGTACAATGGATTCCACAATGATGACCGCACCATCTACTATCAGACCAAAATCTATCGCTCCCAAACTCATCAGATTTCCGCTCACGCCAAATAAATTCATCATTGTAACAGCAAACAATAATGACAAAGGAATCACCGTAGCAACAATCAATCCCGCCCGCCAATTTCCGATAAGTAAAACAAGAATAAAAATGACGATTAATGCTCCCTCAATTAAATTCGTACTAACAGTAGCTATCGCCTTATTCACCAATTTACTCCTATCCAAATATGGCGTCAGCACCACACCTTCCGGCAATGTAGTTTTTATCTGTTCCAATTTTTCCTTGACCAATTCTACAATCTCGGCACTGTTTTCCCCTTTGAGCATCATGACCATTCCGTTAACCACTTCGCCTTTTCCATCTTTGGTCGTTGCTCCATATCTAACTGTACTTCCAAAACCTACTGTTGCTACATCTCGAACCAATATGGGAATTTCATTCTTTGTTTTAATTACAATTTTTCGGATATCTTCCAATGAATTCACCATTCCGATACTACGGATAAAATATGCGTTTGGTTTTTTATCAATATATGCGCCACCTGTATTTTCGTTATTGTGCTGTAAAGCTTCGAAAATTTCAGCCATTGTCACATCCATACTTTTGAGCTTATTGGGATTGACGGCGACTTCATATTCTTTTAGGATGCCTCCCAATGTATTCACTTCTGCAACTCCTTTTGTTCCCAATAATTGAGGTACGATAAACCAATCCTGAACGGATCTCAGTTCCATCGCATCCATTTCTTTTTCAAAGCCTTTTTTGGCTTGTAAAGTATATTGGTAAATTTCGCCCAAACCTGTACTTATTGGAGCCAATTCGGGTTTTCCATAGCCTTCGGGGATTTCGTCAATGACGGTATTCAGGCGTTCATTGATTTGGTTCCTTGCCCAATAAATATCTACATCTTCTTCAAAAACGACCGTTACTATACTCAAACCAAAACGGCTGACAGATCTTAATTCCACAATATTGGGAATAGATTTTAATGACAGTTCTATTGGATAAGTGATGAAAAGTTCGACTTCCTGCGTTGCTAATTTAGGCGATGAAGTCATTATTTGAACCTGATTATTCGTGATGTCCGGCAGGGCATCAATGGGCAGCTTTTTTAATGAGTACAAACCCACTGCTATCAAGGCAAGTATAAATAGCCCGACAATGAATTTATGCTTAATTGAATAAGCTATTATCTTATCAAACATTTAAATGTGTTTAGGGTAAAAAACTAATAAGAATAGGAATGGATAAGGCATACTTATCCTATGGAATTATCTTAATAGTTGGCTTGGTGGATGCCAAAGAGAAGTGATAAAGTTATAATTATATAAATAATTATAACTGAACGTAGGGATAAATTCTACTGTTGTATTGGTTTCTGGAATATCGTATAAATCAGGTATTGTAAATGATGTACCACAGCAGGAACAAAAGCAAAGCGGTGTACAATGATCTCCTTCATCTTCTGAATGGTCATGAGTTATTTCATTATGTTCGTCCTCACAGGTATGTCCGTCTGAACAAGGAACTATTGACAAACTGAAAAACAAAAGGGCTAATATGAAAGCTATCCATTTCAAGATGATAAAGATACGATTTTTTTATTGCAGTTGTGTTGCATTTATATTTCGGGTGCAATTCATTTTGTATGTTCTTTTTAAAAATGGTTCTTTGACAAATCTAGTGGATTATTAAGAAAATCAATAAAGTTCCTATTGAATAATTATCTTTACTTGAAACTATCCTAATATCTTTAGTCCTTGAAAGTCTCTAATCTTAGAAGGAGAACAAGTATATTGAAAGACTATTCGGAGGAATAAGAATCCATCATATTTTAACCAATATCTAATTTTTCCAATGCAAAAATTATTGCTTTTAATTAATTTGTTTTTAATCTCAACCAGTTTCGAAGCAAGCGCAAATCGTTCAATGTATGTTGATGGTTTTGAAACAATACTAGGGAATACTTCCGCAGAAAACACATTGTTAAACTATGCTCAATCCCATGGAATTGAAACTTTATTATTGTACGGATTACATATTGTCAATGCAAACCATGACTTGCCGAATCCGGCAACTAATTTTGTTTTGGCAGATTTCATTTACAAAGCAAAAAACAGTTATGGTATTTTATATATTGCTGCAACAGCAGAAAACGGAGACTTTTTCACTAATGTAATAGACCCCTACAATAATAGCAGAAGCGACCCTTTGGAAAAATTTGATATTTATAATTTGGAATTTGAATATTGGATTGGGTCATCCACTGGACCCGGTGGATATTATTGTACCACATACTTAACCCCAAATGGGCATCCATGTAATGAAAATGGAGCATTCCAGTTTTATATTTCCATATTGGAAACCATGAATACCTTGGCTAGCAATAACAGCCATCCAATAACTACGGAAGCATATGTGGGTTGGACTACAGTTGGGCAAGCAGATACAATAGGTGCAAATCTAGATCGGCTCAGATTACACGCATATGTAAGTGATCCGAATACCAGTTTTAATTATTCGGAAGACAGACTTATGGATTTTGCCAATGGGACTCCGGGCTTAAATGTCTCTATCATATTTTCTTCTGAACCTACTTTTATGCAAAACTGGTTAGACAATAATTCAATGATATCCGCTGAAAACATTTATACAACTGATTGGATGAATGGATCGTCCGGATGGCCGAACAATATCAATTTAGAAGGCTTTACTTATTTCACTTATACCGATATGACAAATGTTCCCTTGCCTGTCGAACTGGCTTATTTCGGAGGCCAGGCAATAGACCTTGGCATTCGATTGAATTGGGGAACCTTATCTGAAACAAATTCAGATTACTTTGAAATAGAACGTAAAAATATGAATACATTCCAGCCTATAGGCTCCATTAAATCATCCGAAAGTAATACATCAGGTTCTCAATATCAATTCATAGATCCGAACCCGAATCGGGGAGAGAATTACTATCGTTTAAAACAAATCGATTATGATGGAAAATTCCATTATTCTAACATTATAAACATCCCCTATCTTTCAGATAGAAAGTCAACTAAAATATATCCCTCCTTTGTAAAGGATTTCATTTCCATAGAGTCTAATAAAAAAATAGACCAAATTTTAATCTATGATACAAATGGTAGAAAGATAAAAGAGTTCAGTGACATTGATCCTATTATTGCAAAAATAAATATAGCTGACTTATTTTCTGGCGTCTATTTATTAATCCTTAAATCAGATTCCAAAATTGAATCCTTTAGGTTTATAAAGCAAAATTAAAATTTGCATCATGAAAATCATATTTCAACTCATAAAAGCGACTTTAATATTCGGAACATTGACAATAATTTCCCAAATCGGGGGAATAGTTTATTTACTTTATAAAATTATTACAAGCATTTTTTTGAAAGGAAAAAAGCGGATGTATAAATATGGATTTTTTGTTCTTTTTTATTCATTCATTAGTATTTTATTAATTCCGATTATCGCAAAACAATTCGGAAGAGAAGCCCTACCCTATTTTTATTCCGAAGCATTCCCCATAAAACCAGCGAACAAATTTTACTGCTTATTAAATAGGAATTATGTCAAGACAGAATTAAAGAATACCATGCGCGAAATCGCCTTAGAATTTAAAAAGAAAAACAAGGATGTCGAATTGGTTTATTTGGATGCTAATTTTCCTTTTATTGATGAATTCCCTCTATTGCCGCATAAAAGTCATGATGATGGAAAGAAATTAGATCTATCATTTTTATATTTGGACAAGCAAAAAAACAGCATAAACAAAACGCCGAATTTTGTTGGCTACGGCTTTTGTGAAGAGCCGAAAAAGAATGAAACTGACAAACCGGAATATTGCAAAAAAAATGGATATTGGCAGTATAATTTATTAAAACAAATCATGCCGAATTTCAATAAAGGGAAAATTGAATTCGATGAGAAAGGAAATAAGGATTTACTCCAAGTAATAGCCAAGCACAAAAATATTGGAAAAATATTCATAGAGCCACACTTAAAAGAACGGCTCCGATTAAGCAAATTCAATAAAATCAGATTTCATGGATGTGGTGCTGTCAGGCATGATGACCATATTCATATCCAGTTATGATTTGATGGATTAGGCAACCCCAAATTATATATTTTTTTCAAGAGTTTTTTTTTCGCAACCTTACATTTGATACACCAGCAAATTAATTACCTTTACCCAAAGACAACCTCATTCAAACTCTGGATAAAACACAAAAATCCAATGAACCTAAAAATCGTATCAGCCGGAGCAGGCAGTGGAAAGACTTATCGTTTGATGACTGAAATGGTCTCATTGCTGAAAAGCGGAACCGTTCAGCCAGAGGGGATTATTGCTACGACATTCACCAAGAAAGCCGCTGCAGAATTGGAAGAGCGGGTTCGCATCTGCCTTTTGGAAGAGGGCTTGCCGGAATTAGCGGATCGACTGACCGGAGCCTTGATCGGAACAGTTCATGGATTGGGCGTAAAGCTCTTGAAACGATTTGCATTCGAAGCAGGAATTTCCCCTGCTGTGGATATTATTGCAGACGAAGACCAAGATATTTTCTTCAATCAATCCCTTGCCACTATCCTTACCATAGAACGGGTGGAAAAGATGGAATTGTTGACAGAAAAAATGGCACTCCGAAAAACACTCCAAGGAGATTATGATTGGAGAAGGGATGTAAAAGGCATCGTGGATCGGGCAAGGGCAAATGGTTTTGATATTGATAAACTAGAGATTAGTAAGCAGAAATCATTTGAATCATTAGCGAAGCTATACCCTAGCCCAAGTAAAAAAAAACCAGAACAATTCTCTTCCAAATTCAGGAAGCTGCTCGAAGAAACATTGGATGCCCTCAAGGGCAATGACGAAGACACAACCATAGCCACCAACAAAGCCAAAGACGATATCCAAAAAATATTGGATAAACTCAATAAGGGCGATGAACTGATTTGGTATGATTGGGTCGGAGTCGCAAAAATGAAAACCGGAGCGAAAAGCAAAGGACTCATGGAGGAATTGGTAGAATTTGCTTGGAAACATGAAGAGCATCCACATTTCCTCAAAGACATACAAGAATTCATTTCCAATATCTTTGACATTGCCATAAAGGCAATAGAAGAATATGATAAATTCAAGCAAAAAAGAGGACTCATAGATTATATAGACATGGAAACCCATGTCAAAAAATTATTGCAACATCAGGATGTACACGCTGTATTGTCGGAAGAAATCGACTTGCTTATGGTGGATGAATTCCAAGATACCAGCCCTATCCAATTGGAGATTTTCTGGAAGCTTTCGCAAATGGCGAACCACTCGATTTGGGTGGGAGATCCCAAGCAATCCATTTATGGTTTCAGAGGTGCGGAACCGGAATTGATGCAGGCAATCATTGCCCAAACGGGCGGCATAAAGGATGAAGATATTCAGAAGTATTCTTGGCGGTCCAGGGAAGATGTGGTTCATGCCACCAATGCCATTTTCTGCAAATCATTTTCCGATTTACCCGAAGAACAAATCGCACTTATTCCCAAGCGTAGAGCCGCCGCCGGAAAAGATTCTTCCAATAAGGTCAACGAACCCATTGAAATGGGAACGGCACTCATACACTGGCATTTCGAACATGAGGGAGGCAAGAAAACCCCTCCGGGAAAACCCTGGATGGAAAAGTGTATTGCCAAAAATATCCGAGAATTATTAGAACGGAAACCTTATGTGAATATCAAGGGCGAAGATGGTTTTAGACCTTTGCGGGCAGGAGATATCGCAGTGCTTTGCCGCTCGAATAAACTTTGTTTGGAAATGGCTGATTCCTTGCATCATCAGGGAATGAAAGCCGCTATTTCCAGAAATGGACTCTTGGATACTCCGGAGGCTAAACTCGTTTTGTCTTGTCTCAAGTATTTATTAAACCAATACGATACATTGTCCGTTGCGGAAATCACTTTCTTGGCTTCTTTCAAGCCTTTGGAAGAAATCATAGACAGCCGGATTCGTTGGATGGAAGAAACGGCAGAAAGTGAAAATCTCTTTCCGAAACGTTGGGAATCCGATAATAAATATGTCAAGCGATTGGATAAATTACGCCATGAAATCACGGAATTGTCAGGTGCGGAAATACTGAATCTGATTTTGGAGGATTTGGATTTGAGGCGAATCATTATTTCTTGGGGTAATCCCGAACAACGCTGCGACAATGTGGATATGCTCCGCCAATTTGCGGACAAATATGAGGATGCTTGTAATCGTTTACATACAGGTGCCTCCTTGGGTGGATTTTTGCTTTGGCTCAATGACATGGCTGCCAACGACCAGGATGCCCAGGGTTCCAGCGAACAGGAAGACGCAGTAAATGTATTGACTTATCATAAGAGTAAGGGCTTGGAATGGCCGGTGCTGATTTTGCATAGTTTGGAAAATCGTTTGCGGGATAATACTTGGGGACCGAATGTCGTCTCCGAATCCGACGAAATCGACTTGGATAACCTTTCGGCGAATAGATTCATTCGCTTTTGGCAACATCCTTATGGTGCCAGATTTGCCAAAACCAATTTGCAAAGCAGATTGGATCAGAGCCAAGCCAAAAAGGATTCGCTGAAAAAAGCATTAGCGGAAGAAGCCAGATTAATGTATGTGGGAATCACTCGTGCGAGGGATTATTTGGTATTTACATCAAGGAAAAAATCGACTTCTTGGTTGAATCGGACATGGCATGGCGTGGAGGGAGAATTCAACCCCACACTCGATCCACAATCCTTTGAGTCCCCTTGGGAATGGAAAGGAAATGTTTTGCCCATCGCCACTGATGTGCAATTATTGCCTCGTATTTTGGAACACCATCCCAGACCCGAAGAAAAGATTAGCAGCCAAGAAGAACGGGCTGGAAAATCAAAAATAATCAAGCCCTTTTTCATTGATTCGGAAAAGGATAATTTCAGTCAGGAATATAAAATTAAAAATGTCACCCAATCCATTTTCGGAACACCGATGATGTTACTAGACGATGTTTCTCCTTATATCCAAGCGAATTTAGTCCAAGCATTATTATCTTTTGATTTGCCGCATTATCCTAATGCACAAAAATTGGAAGCTGCGGAAAGAATTCTGATTCGCTATGGATTGGAGGAAGAAATTTCCTTTATTGAATTGGCTAATCATGCTTCGCAATTTACGAATTGGGTGGAGGACAATTTCTCCCCTACCCGATGGCTGAAACATTATCCGATTCAATTAATAAAAGATAAAAGAAAGTTCAATTCCAGTATTGATTTATTTTTGGAAACGCCTACCGGAATTGTCGTGATACAAAATTCTAATTTCAATGGCGATCATAAAAAATGGAAAAATAAAGCCAATGAATTAGGCACTTGGTTCTACCTGACACAATTAACATTAAAACAGATTTTTCCAAATAAAAAAATCCGTTTCTTTTTGCACTTTTTATTAAAAACAGGAATACAAGAAATTAAAATTGAAGAAAGGAATTACCAGAAAATTTTGGATTTATAAATAGATTTTATTATTATTTTACTGAATACAGGGCAAAAAGTAAATTCCTTGCCGTGCGTGGTGTTTGTTCACCACGCACACGTTCTATTTCCAGGTTTTAAGTTTTGTTCTATACTTAATATTTTTTATTTAAATGAAAAAAACAATACAAAGCATCCGTGAATTAATTCAATCTGCAAAAAAAGAGATTGAATTAATTCCTAATGACATTTTTGAAAATAAACCATTGCCTCATAAATGGTCGAAGAAAGAAATCTTAGGACATTTAATTGATTCCGCTCTGAATAATTGGAAAAGAATAAGTGAAATTTCTTTTTGTGAAGGCACTTATAATTCTCTAAATTACGCACAAGACCATTTAGTAAAATCCAATCTTTATCAAGAAAAAGACAGGACGGATTTATTAAATTTATGGTTTTGCATGAATGAACAAATCGTCTTTATTTCCCAAAACTTAGCAGAAGAAAAATTCGATAATAAAATAATCTTACCAGATGGTCAAATCAAGACATTGAAATGGTTAATCAAAGATTACCTAGAACATTTACAACACCATGTATCACAAATATGCAATTCCTAATCCACTATGGCTAAAGCCCTTGTCATAAGTGATTACAGACCTACCCTAACGGTAAGACCGGAAGCAGAAATCTTCATCGGAATGGCTGGTCTTGGCGTGGACATTACCATAATGACCTTTGCGGAAAGTGAATATGTAGAAAAATTCAGAAAGGCAGGAATTAAGATAATTGATTTTCATCCGGAAAAAAAATTGGATAAAAAGGAAATTAATTATATCAAGGAAGAATTAATTCGTGGACAATATGACATTTTGCATCTATTCAATAACCCTGCTATAATCAACGGCATTCAGGCAGCTAAAAAACTAGCTGTAAAAGTTGTTTTATATCGGGGCAGTGCGGGACATATCAATTGGTATGATCCCATTTCCCATTTAAAATTCCTACACAGTAGGGTTGACAAAATCGTTTGTAATTCCAAAGGAGTAGAAGAATATATCCATCAACAATTATTTTTTGACAAATCCAAAACGGTTACCATAAACAAAGGACATTTGCTAGAATGGTATGATAATGTCCAGGCAACTAATTTACAAAATTATGGTATCCCTGAAAATGCTTTCACGATTATTTGCGTTGCCAATAATAGAAAAGTAAAGGGTATTCCCTATTTATTAAAAGCAATGGATTTATTACCGGAAAATTCAAACATCCATTTGATTTTAATCGGAAAAAATATGGTTAATGCAAAGAATAAAAAAATCATTTCTAATAGCCTGAATAAAAACAAGGTTCATTTTCTGGACTTCAAGGAAAAACCTTTGGAATTTGTGGCAGCCAGTGATGTTTTTGTTTTAGCATCACTAGAAAGGGAATCACTTACGAAAGCTGTCATGGAAGCTATGGCATTAGGCATTGCTCCCATCATTACAAATTTGCCCGGCAATCGTGAACTTGTCACAGATGGAGAAAATGGATTAATCATTCCTACTAAAAATCCAAAAGCAATAGCGGATGCTATCTTGAAATTATACCACAACAAAGATTTAAGAATTAAATTCGGAAGAAATTCAAAAGAAAAAATTCGGGAAAAACTAAACAATAAAGTTTCTATTTTAAAAACAAAGGAACTTTATGAAGAACTCTCTACTAGATATTGAGATTTATAGATATTTAGATATAGAGATAAAAAAGTATTTATATTTGTTCCGGATATAAAAGTCTAAAAATCTCAATATCTATAAATCTAATAATCTAAAATGCCAGACCTAATAGAAATAAAAGCAAAATCAAATCAACAAGAAAAGGTTCGTAATATTCTTTTATCCAACAAAGCAATTTTCAAAGGAACGGATCACCAGATAGACACTTATTTTAATGTTCCGAATGGCAGATTAAAATTAAGGGAAGGCAATATCGAAAATCATTTAATCCATTATCATAGATCCAATCAGAAAGGACCCAAACATTCTTTGGTTACTTTATATAAATCGACACCGGAATCTTCTTTGAAAAAAATCCTTTCCGATTCTATCGGAGTTTTAATCATAGTTGATAAAAAAAGGGGAATTTATTTTATTGATAATGTAAAATTCCATATTGATATTGTAAATGATCTGGGAACATTTATAGAAATAGAAGCCATAGATTCAGATGGAAGTATTTCTAAGGAAAAATTATTGGAACAATGCCAATCTTATATTTCTTTATTAGAAATAAAAGAAGAGGACTTGGTTTCCAATTCTTATAGTGATATGCTCTTGGAAAAAAGCAGAATTTCATAACAATGCAATTCCGATAGTTTGAAACGAAAAAGACAAGCTATATAAAAGTAAATCAACACTATCTTACAAGAGCTACCTACCTCATTATCAATAATTATCAAATGACTCACATCTTACATTTTTTCCACCAAAGAGATATTTTAATAGGATTATTTCAACATTTCCACTAGAAATAGTTAATTTCAACCTTTTAAAATAAAAATTACATATCCAAACCTTTATTTCCATGAAATTTAATTTAGCCTTACTCCTAAGCTTCATTTTACATCTAACATTGTTTGGTCAAGCTGACCCACAACCTCACAGGTGTAACTCTAGTGAAATTCACCAACAGCATTATCTATCAGATGCCCATTACCGGGATTGGTATGACCAAAGACAATTGGATTTGAACGTCATAAGAGAAGCATCCATCCAAGAAGCAGGCTCCAGATTAGCCTGCTCCAGTCCGATTATAATTCCTGTAGCTGTTCATTATGAGGGTGTTACTACCCAAACAGCAGCTTGCCTTGAACAATTAGCATTAAGTCAAATTGCAGTTCTAAATGCGGATTTCGCTGCTGCCAATGCAGATATTGCTAATTATTGTAATGATGTGGACAACAGTAATTTGGATCCTGCCGCATTGGCTGCCAATGGAGCCTGTATTCAATTCTGCCTCGCAGATCAGAATCATCCCAGCGGTTTCGGATTAAATAATGGCGATTATGCCATAACTATCAATCAAAATTATGTGGGCAATGGTAATAATTTTCCAAATTTCACTTTTGGTGTTTGGGCAGGTTATATGAATATGTTCGTTACAGAAGGTACTGGCGTTTTAGGTTATGCACCTCTTTTTGGTAATGCCAATGGAGATGGTGTTGTTATTGAAGCCTGTGTCTTTGGAACAACGGGGAATGGCTGTGGAGGAGGAATAGGTCCTGGTTCGGGTTGTGCTGGATATCCTCAATACAACCTTGGTCGAACCACAACCCATGAAGTAGGTCATTATTTGGGACTCAACCATATCTGGGGTGATGGTAATTGCACACAAGATGATGGGTTTGGGGACACACCTACCTCTGGTGCCGAATACTATGGTTGCCCTGCACAAGGTTCTAATTCATGTGGAACAGACGATATGTATATGAATTTCATGGATTATACTGATGACGCCTGTATGTATATGTTTAGTGAAGAACAGGCCACAACTATGTATAATACTGCCAATTCACTTTGGAATACAACTTCGACAAAATGCAGTTCTACTCCTTCTTACCCAACGGCTGTCTTACCTTCCGGATGTAACCCCGCAAGTAATGATGCCGGGATAATCGCACATGTAACACCTGCGCCAAACTCTTCAGTTTGTGCAACGGGAAATACAGTTACTCCAGTAGTGACTTTACAAAATTTCGGTGCAAATACATTAACAAGTGTAACTATCAGCTATCAAATAAATGGAGGAACAGCAGTTACTTTCAACTGGACAGGTTCTCTGATTACCGGTGGAACCGTTGACGTAACTTTGCCTTCTTTCACAGAGCCGGCAGGCGTATATACTTTTGACTCATCAACTTCCAACCCAAACGGTGCG
>JAHDHJ010000089.1:0-12666 GCA_020631375.1 Saprospiraceae bacterium
AGTTGATACAAAAAGGAGTAGGCCAAAAATCCAGAATAGAGTAGGCAATCATTTAAAATATATCATGAAAAACATTAAATTTTTAATTTTTAATTTTGTATTTGTAGTATTTACTACATTAATCATGTTTTCTTGCGACAAAGATCCTTGCGAGGGAGTAGCCTGTATGAACGAAGGGGTTTGTGTAGAAGGAACCTGTGTTTGTGAACCTGGTTATGAAGGGTCGGATTGTGGTGTTTTGTGGAGGGATAAGATGTTAGGAAACTATAGCATGATGACTTTTTGTGATGGAATAGAAGATGGTCCTTATAGCACAATATTGTCTGCCAGTTCGTTTTCCGATTTAAAATTAGATCTGTCATTTAATAATTCTATTGAGCAAGTTTCAATAGAATTGATAATGACAGGAGAAAATATGTTTGAAATACCTTTTCAGCCGGCTTGTAATGGTTGTTCTGCAATTGAAGGAAGTGGTAGTAGAAGTGTCTCTACTGGAGTAATAACTTTGGATATTATGGATGCAGATATTAATTGTGTAATTACATTAACACCCCAATGAGCCTCATTTTAATCTAAGGATGAATCTGAAAATAGCTGCCTTGTTTCCAAGGTGGCTATTTTTATTATGGGAAGTAGTATGAATATCTGGACTAGATTATTCGTATAGTTTGAAAATTACAAATCTTACAAAATATACTTACCTTTGCAGCCGATTAAAAAAATGATAGAAAATGGCAAGTCAGGACGATTTATTCAAGAAGATTAGCTCCCATTGTAAGGAGTATGGTTTTATTTTCCAATCCAGTGAAATATATGATGGTTTAGCCGCTACATATGATTATGGACCCTATGGTATTTTATTGAAAAATAATATCAAGGCGTATTGGTGGAAATCCATGGTGCAAATGAATGAGAATATCGTAGGATTGGATGCCGCGATATTCATGCATCCCACTACTTGGAAAGCGTCCGGACACGTAGATGCCTTTAATGATCCGATGTTAGATAATAAGGATTCCAAGAAGAGGTACAGAGCGGATGTATTGATAGAGGACTATATGGCTAAGATCGAAGCCAAGATCGATAAGGAAATCAAGAAAGCCCAAAAGCGTTTTGGAGATGCATTCAATGAAGCGGAATTCCGTGCTACGAATCCTAGGGTATTGGCGAATGCCGAAAAAATGGATAAGATAGCCAAGCGCTTGGCAACTGCTATGACGGATGGCAATATGGATGATTTGAAATCACAGATAGAAGAATATGAAATCGCTTGCCCCGTTTCGGGTTCTAGGAATTGGACGGAAGTCCGCCAGTTCAATCTGATGTTTTCCACACAATTGGGAGCAGTGGCAGGTGAAGAAGGCAAATTATATCTTCGTCCGGAAACGGCACAAGGTATTTTCGTGAATTTCCTTAATGTACAGAAAACTTCCCGTCAGAAATTACCTTTCGGTATTGCTCAAATAGGTAAGGCATTCAGAAATGAAATCGTAGCCAGACAATTCATTTTCCGTATGAGGGAATTTGAACAAATGGAAATGCAATTTTTTATCAAACCAGGCACTCAAATGGAATGGTACGAACATTGGAAAGCATACCGTTTGAATTGGCACAAGGCATTGGGTCACAATGAGGAAGACTTGCGTTTCCACGATCATGATAATTTGGCACATTATGCGGATGCGGCTGTAGATATTCAATATAATTTCCCATTCGGATTCAAAGAACTGGAAGGAATCCATTCAAGGACGGATTTTGATTTATCAAGTCATCAGGAACATTCGGGTAAGAAATTACAATATTTCGATCCCGAAACCAAGGAAAGTTATGTGCCTTATGTTTTGGAAACATCGATAGGTGTGGATAGAATGTTCTTGGCGACAATGAGTCACGCTTATACGGAAGAAATGGTTCCGGATTCCAAGGGTGGGGAGAGAGAGAGAGTAGTTTTAAGAATTCACCCGGCGTTAGCACCAATTAAGTGTTGTGTAATGCCATTGAAAAAGAATGATGAGAATTTGACAGGAAAAGCTAAGGAAATATTCAACAGCTTACGAATTCATTTTGATTGTCAATATGATGACACGGGATCTATAGGTAAATTATATGCCCGACAAGATTGTATCGGTACACCATACTGCATTACTGTCGATTTCGATACCCTAGAAGATGATACGGTAACGATAAGGGAAAGGGATTCGTTGAAACAAGAAAGGATTTCCATCAATAAAATAGCTGAAATCGTTAAGGAACGTACAGATATGACCCAATTGTTCGTTTGATTTAAGACCATAGTCAACAGTCGATAGTCCATAGTTTAAAAAAGCTATCGACTATCAACTATCGACTATCGACTAAGTGCCATGATATTAAAAGCCGAAAACCTAAAGAAAGTGTACGGAAAACGTACTGTAGTGAATGATGTTTCCTTGGAAGTACACCAAGGAGAGATCGTAGGTTTGTTGGGACCGAATGGGGCGGGGAAGACCACTTCTTTTTATATGGTAGTAGGGTTTGTCCGTCCAAATGGGGGCAAGGTGTTTTTGGACGATCAGGATATTACACCTATGGCAATGTACCAAAGAGCAAGGATGGGAATTGGTTATTTACCACAAGAACCTTCCGTTTTTAGGAAGTTGACCGTAGAGGATAATTTGAAAGGTGTTTTGGAAATGACCCAACTTTCCAAGGCGGAACAAAAGGAAAAATTAGAATCTTTGATTCTTGAATTCCGTTTGGAACACGTCCGTCATGGAAAAGGAGATACATTATCCGGAGGCGAAAGGCGTAGGACGGAAATTGCAAGGGCATTGGCGACAAGTCCACAATTTATTTTATTGGATGAACCCTTTGCGGGAATAGATCCGATAGCTGTAGAGGATATCCAATATATCGTTGCCAAGCTCAAGGAGAAAAATATCGGCATTCTGATTACCGATCATAATGTCCAACAAACCCTTTCTATTACAGACCGAGCCTATGTGATGTTCGAGGGAAAAATCCTCATGGCAGGAACCGCCGAAGAATTAGCCGAAGACGAACATGTCCGTAAAGTTTATTTGGGTAAGAATTTTGAGTTGAAAAGGAATATTATTGATTTGAAAGAGGAACGGTAAAGCTTAGGGTGTTCAATACAAAAAAAGAAGTTCCTCCTTGTGTATGTATGACGTTGATAATATACACAAAGAGGTAAAATGCCACCACGAGTTATCACGAATTTCACGAATAAGAAGCCATTAGGAATGATGTATAAATAAATGTATAAAAATTGGCTTAGGTTTTTTTGTGGATAACAAGGCAAAAAACGTAGACGATGCAGGGCATCGGCGAGGCTTTTTAACGAAGTTAGCTGCAAAAAAGACAAGTCAAGATTGTTGAACATTTATTTGTTCACCATTCCTTAGGAAATTCGTGATAATTCGTGGCGGAAATAGAAGCGACAAAGCCTTAAATCACACCCTCTTTTTCAGCCACTTCCTCCACACCATGTAACTGGACCGCTTTTCCTCCTTTTCTCATTTTCATATTCAGGAATTCCACCAATAAAGAGAAGGTAATGGCAAAGTATAAATATCCTTTAGGAATGGATCCTTCTATCAAATGAGCCATATGCGCACCCTCGGCAATCAATAAGAAACCGATTAATATTAGGAATGACATTCCTAGCATTTGTATCGTAGGGTGTTTGTTCACAAAACGACCCACAGGTACGGCAAACAACATCATAATGATTACGGATAATACAACCGCTATGACCATTACAACCAAAGCACCGACCAAACCGGTAGTCATACCAACGGCGGTAAGAATGGAATCGAAAGAGAAAACAATATTGATAATGGTGATTTGTACGATGACACTTGTCAATGAAACAGCCGCTTTTTTGGCTTCGGATTCAGAATGGCTTTCTCCCTCTAGTTTATGGTGTATTTCCGTTACACTTTTATAAAGTAAGAATAATCCTCCTGCGATAAGAATAAGGCTTTGTCCTGAAAAGGCTGCATGTTTGCCAAATAAATCGAATTCGATCCAAGGTTTTTCCATTGCGATAAGCACATTGATTCCAAGGAGTAAAACAATACGCAGAATCATCGCCAATGCCAATCCGATATTCGTTGCTTTCTTTTGTTCGGCTTCTGGGAGCTTACCTGCGGCAATCGAAATGAAGATAATGTTATCCACTCCAAGTACGATTTCGAGGAAAGTCAAAGTCAACAAACTCATCCATACTTCAGGTGAAGCGAAGTCCGGCATTATCATTAATAAGGAAGTAATCATAGAATTATTTTTTTAACAATCGCCAAAAATAGTACATTGTATATTAATAGCCAATTTTAGAGCTTGTTTAAAACAAGATGACAAATGAATATAGAAGAATTCAGGGATTATTGTTTATCCAAAAAAGGAGTGGAAGAGACATTTCCCTTTGATGAGGTGACATTGGTTTTTAAGGTAATGGGGAAAATGTTCGCCCTTACAGGATTGGAACACGAAGAGTTTAAGGTAAACCTAAAATGTGATCCTGAGAAAGCATTGGAATATCGGGAAGAATACGAGGATATTTTGCCCGGGTGGCATATGAGTAAGAAGCATTGGAATACTGTACATTTTGAAAGATCACTGGAAACAGGGTTCTTAATTGAATTAATAGATCATTCTTATGATTTGGTGGTAGCAAAGCTGAAAAAATCAGATCGGGAGATTTTAGAGAAAATGTAAATGATTAGCTATCTTTGATAGTTAGGGAGTGGAGAACGAATAATCTACATGAATTGGGGAGCTTATTCGTTCTTATATCTGCGTTAAAAACATAAACTTATGGGATTACATAAAGAGGGGAATTTAATCATAGCAATGACTTGCATGATTCTAATAGCTTTATTACTTATCTTTTTCTTTTTCTTGCCTGATTGGGCTTTTTATTTGATTTCCTTTATATCACTAGTGGTTCTGGGGCTGGTTGTCCAGTTCTTTAGGAATCCTGTTCGGAATATTCCCAAGGTAGATGAACAATTACTTTATGCTCCCGCGGACGGGAAGGTAGTCGTGATAGAAGAAGCGATGGAAACGGAATATTTTAAGGAAAAACGTTTGCAAGTTTCCATATTCATGAGCCCTTTGAATGTCCATGTAAATAGGAATCCCATTCCGGGAAAGGTAAAATATGTCAAATATCACCCCGGAAAATACCTGGTAGCCTGGCATCCGAAATCCTCCACAGAGAATGAACGGACTACTGTCGTTTTGGATAATGGGGAACATGAAGTATTGCTCAGACAAATAGCAGGAGCATTGGCGAGACGTATCGTAAATTATCTAAAAGTAGGTGATGAAGTCAGCCAAGGATCTGAAATGGGTTTTATTAAATTCGGTTCCAGAGTGGATATCTTTTTACCTTTAGGTTCTAAGGTTTTAGTGAAAATGGATGATGTAGTCAAAGGGAATTTGACGCAGATTGCACGTTTGCCTTAGAAGCGGTTTTAATAATGACTTTCTAATATTTTATAATCCCCGAATAAAGCATCCTTTAATATTCCTATGATTTTTTTATCTTTCACTAAGATTTCACAAGGGCAAAAACCTGTTGTAAGAATTTTTTGATGACCGCCATCATCATCCGTAAAGCAAATACGGCTTGGTATATTTACTAGGCAAAACGCCTTTTAGGCTTTACCAAAGCCTTTTCATGCAAAGCTTCGAACCTATAACCCAAAGCACTATAATGTTCTAATACCATAGGTAAGACATAACGTAATTTCTCCTCAGCTTTCAAGTTGTCATGGAATACGATGATAGAACCCTCCTTAGTATTTTTCAATACATTTCCCAAGCATTGCTCCTTAGTAATATTCGGATCGAAATCTCCACTTAATACATCCCACATCACTACTCGGTAATGTCTGTTTAAGAACTTTGCTTGGCTTGGCTTCACTCTTCCATATGGAGGACGGAATAACTCCGAATGAACAGCATGGGCACCTTTTCTGACATTGCGGAGATAAGTTATATTCTCAGTTTGCCATCCGTTCAGATGATTGTAAGAATGGTTTCCAACGGAGTGACCATTATTTCTTAACGAATCTATGAGTTCCGGATTTTTCTTTACATTTTCACCTACACAGAAGAATGTTCCTTTCGCATTATATTCAGCCAATGTCTCCATGACCCAAGGAGTGAGCTCAGGAATCGGACCATCATCAAAAGTAAGGTAAATCACCTTTTCTTTGGTAGGTATTTTCCAAATAAAATTCGGAAACATTTTCTGGATAAATTCTGGTGTTCTGATTAGGTACATTGCGTGTATATTTAGTCCTGTGTTGTAAAGCTGCTCTTGAAAATATGTTCCTATTTCTACTTGAGTTGGAATAGTCTTAGTATTTTTGCACTCAAGTTGGAGATAGTGTATAGTTTAGACGTAAAAAAGAACTAAAACGCTGCTTTACAAATGCGGAAAATTATCATTATTCTAATATATACGTCACGATAATCTGAAAGTTGCCTGAAAAGGGTTTCAAAATATTGAGAAACGCCTGTTTGGGTTAATTTTATTTTTGGATTAATTTCCTAATGAATTTGTTATGGTTTTCAATTGCGATGAATCGCAAACAAAAAGTAAAAAATAAATCTTAATGTCAAAGCCAAGAGTTCGATTCGCACCTAGTCCGACAGGGGCATTACACATAGGCGGTTTGCGTACCGCATTGTACAATTACCTTTTTGCAAAGAAAATGGGTGGCGAATTTATTTTGAGAGTTGAGGATACCGATCAAACCCGCTATGTTCCCGGTGCAGAGGATTATATTTTGGAAGCCTTGGAATGGACAGGTTTGGAATTGGACGAAAGTCCTAAAAAAGTAGGAGCATATGGTCCTTATCGCCAATCGGAGAGGAAAGGAATGTATGCGGAATTCGGACATCGCTTAGTGGAAAACGGTTGGGCATATTATGCCTTTGACACAACAGATGAACTGGATGCCAAAAGATTGGAAATAGAAACGAATGGCGGCACATTTTCCTATAATGTCCATACAAGAGGTTCATTGAAAAACAGTCTCACCTTGGCGGAAAGCGATGTCAAGCAATTACTCGATAGTGGTGCGGATTTTACCATCCGTTTAAAATGTCCTGCGGATGAAATTATTTATGTAAATGATATCGTCAGGGGAAGAGTAGAATTCCAATCCAATTTATTGGACGATAAAGTCATGCTGAAAAGTGACGGAATGCCTACTTATCATTTGGCGAATGTAGTCGATGATTACCACATGAAAATCACCCACGTGATACGTGGGGAGGAATGGCTGCCAAGTACAGCACACCATGTTTTATTGTATCGGGCATTGGGTTGGGAAAATGAAATGCCCATATTTGCACATTTGCCATTGATCCTAAAACCCGCTCCGGCTTCTTATATCAATAATAAGACTGTGGACGGATTGGCGGAAAAATTCACAAGCGAGTTTTTCAAGAAACATTCGGATTATAAACATAAATCCCAAGAACAAGTCAAGCAAATGATTAGGGGGATTCTAGTTGATGTTGAAAACATTTCATCTCGTGTACAAATCAAACCCAAGGACAAGGAAGATAAGATTCTTATCAAGGAATTTTTGAAAAGTACCTTGTTTGGAAAATTGAGCAAACGTGATGGTGATCGCTTGGGTTTCCCTGTTTTCCCATTGTCATGGCAAGGAGAAAAAGCGGATGATTCATTCGTAGGTTTCCGTGAAGTAGGTTTCGACCCAAAGGCATTATTGAATTTTCTGGCATTCCTTGGATGGAATCCCGGAACGGAACAGGAAATATTTTCTTTAGAAGAATTAGTGGAAGCTTTTTCCTTGGAAAAAATAGGGAAATCAGGAGCAAGGTTCGATTATGAAAAAGCAAAATGGTTCAATAAGCAATATTTAATCAATGGGGATAATGCTGAAATTGCTTCGCAATTAAAACCTTTGATCGCCGCCAAAGGCTGGAATGCTGATGATGCTACATTGGAAACATTGGCAGGCTTATTCAAGGAAAGAAGTACTTTTCTAAAAGATATTCCTGATATGGCAACTTACATTTTTTCTAATGATTTCAAATACGACGAAAAAAATGCTAGGAAAAAATGGAAAAGCCAACATGCCGAAAAAAACCATGCCTTAGTTTCCATTTTAGAAAATACGGATGATTTTTCAGCAGCTAATTTGGAAACAGTCATTAAAGGATTCATAGAAGAAAATGAACTGGGTTTTGGTGATGTGATGTCTCCGTTGCGGATAGCAGTTTCCGGATTGGGTGGTGGCCCTTCCCTTTTTGATATCCTTGCTTTGATAGGAAAAGAAAAAACTGTGGAAAGATTGCAGAAAGGCTATGCTTATTTTGAAAGTTTGCAGAGCTAGTTTTTTGTAGAATTATTATCTTGGCAAGAAAAAGAACCCTCCGCAGTGAAGCTGCGGAGGGTTCTTTTTTAAGGCATTAGTCAGAATTTATCTAACTATCTCAATGTCTAATTACAATTTCAATAACTTGACAGTCCCTTGGTTTTTCCCATCATTAATTTGTAGGAAATATACACCAGAATTCCAAATAGAAGTATTGAAATCCAATTGATTACTTCCGCTGATTCTGACTTGTTTATTATCAACTACGATTCTTCCTACGGCATCAAATACTTTGATATTCAATTCCTTTTGAATGTCAGTCGCTATCTGTACGGATAACTGATTTTGGAAAGGATTCGGAGAGATACTCAAATTCGTCAAACCTGTAATATCTTCAACGGAAATGCTTGTATCTACTACAGTTATGGTTAGTGTCATTACTTCAGTACATTCATCATTCGTAGCTGTTACACTTACTTCGTAAACACCTACATCGGTATAGGTATGGCTAGGGTTTTCCATAGAGGAAGTGTTTCCGTCACCAAAATCCCATGACCATGCAGTCGCTCCTGTAGAAGTGGAAGTGAAAGACACATTTCCTGAAGTAGCAAGATCCAAATCAGTTGCCGAAGCAGTAGGACTAAGGCTGATAGCGGAATTCACAACAGTGTAAGTTCTAACAAGTTCACAATCTGTAGTAGCATTTACAGCATAGCTAATAGTAACAGTATAGTCTCCGGCAGCAAGATTGGAAATGTCTTCCGTTGTTTCATTATTACTCCATGATATGGAATTCAAATTACCACTGCTTACAACCAAGTCGATAGCTCCGGTATTATTAGAATTATCACAAGCGGTATTGGAAATCTCAACGGTGAACTCCGGTGTTTCCTCTACGATAACAACGCCACTTACAGTGCTGGCTGCCACACCATTTCCTTCCGGAATATATAAAGTTACATCATATGTCCCTGGAGTATGGTAGGTGATCGCCGGATTTTCTTGAGCGGATAAACTAGGTGTTCCTCCGTCGAAATGCCAAAGCCAAGATTCTGGCATCGTAGGCGCAGAACTTGAAAAACTTACTTCTACACCAGAACAAATCCTAATGGGATCAGATGGAGAAATTGTAAGGTCTGCGGCGACTGGAGTTGGATTAAGCAAATCAACCCTTGGCCCTTCAATAACGCCTCTTACTAAAGCAATTTGACCATTAGTGAATGTGACCTGACATTTTTCATCAGAATAATCCATGTAATTTTCCCACATATCCGGTAAGTCATCCATTGCATCTATGCAAGTGTTTTTATTAGCATCACAACCAGATTGTTGGGAATTACTTTGAGCGTTTGGAGTATCATCTATTCCATCATCCACATCACAACCATCTTCATTTGTAGGATCATTGGGGTCTAATGGATTCACTACGGGATCTCCCCAATAATGTCTCAAACCTAGATAATGTCCGACTTCGTGAGTTGCAGTCCTTCCTTCGAAGTTCACATTTCCACCCAGATTAGGATCATTTACAACTCTGTTTCTTCCTCCGAATGCAGGATAATGGATGACAACTCCATCATAACTTGCCATTGGAGCAGATGTGCCTGCAGGCCAATTGTTCAAATCAGGGTAGTTGAATATGTCTGCTGGGGGGAAAGCGTAACCTAGGATCTGTCCTAATACAATTCCTCCGAATGCTATCGGCTGTACATTGGTAACCCATATGTTAAGATATTGGTCGTTGTCGAAAGCACTGCTGCCGCCATTCGCACTATCTTTCAATTTGTCATCATCAAAACTTCCCGTGAAAATATCTATTCCGAAAGTTTCTGTTGTTTGAACCCTTTGAATCGATACCAATTCGAATTCAATTTCTGCATCTCCTGCTATATCAGCAAATTCTGGTCTTAAATTAGCTTTGTCAGGATTGGTATATCTATAATCTTCATTCAAAGCCGCGATTTGTTCGAATATCCTTTCATCAGAAATATTTTCTTCGTTCTCTTTCCATACTACATGGACAACAGTCTTAATAGTATAAACTTCACGGCTGCCACTGACACCTCTTTCTTTTGCATCCTGAAAAGTTCGGTTGACTAAATCCTTATAGCCTGGATATTGGTTTTCCATTGCCTGCATAATAACACTATGTCCACATTTTTCACTGTGTACATGTTCTTGGGCATTTAGAGAAAATGTTATTGCTATTACAGCCATACTGAGCAATAGCTTGAGTATCATTTTATTCATAATTAAAAATTTATATAAAAAAATGCCCCTTAAGGGGAGGTTCCAGCGGCGAAAATACGCTAAATCTATTAGATTATTGTAAAAAATCTAGGCACAAGGCAATTAATTGTCGGGAATGTAGCGGTAATTCTTCCGATGGAAAAGGATGTTTCCCTCCGAATACATGATTGGCTCCCTCCATGATTTCCATTCTTATTTTGGGTTGCCATTCTTTCATTTTGTAAGCGGCCGTTATGAAAACAGCATTGTCTTCCGTGCCATGTATCAATAACCAAGGTTTGGAAAATGATTTTGCTGCCCTTTCCACATCAAATCTTTCCTTATTCTCCAAAACATCCTCATGCAGTTGGTAGTACAATGGCATTTCCTGTTTAGTGCGACCGTTCATGACATACCAAACTCCCTTTTCTTTCCATTCTTTTTGAATATCGGGATTATAGGAAGCGAAACCTAACTTTTCTACCGCCGCCCAAGTAATTAATTGGTGAATCCTTTCATCCTCTGCTGATTTTACGATAGAGACACCGCCACCACGACTATGTCCGATAAGCGTAATGTTCCCCAAATCATAAATCCCTGTGTCATTTTCTTCTAACCATTCAAGGACAGTATCGATATCCGCCATTTCCTTAGTATAATTGTTCATTCCAAAGGCTTCCAAATCTCCAAAATTCAATGGATCTTCCGGAGTTGTACCATTGAAAGAGAAATTGAATTTCAAAAAGAAAAAACCGGCTTTGGCAAATTCTTCCGCCACCAAGTGCCAATGTCCCCAATCCTTAAAGCCTTTGAATCCGTGAGCCATGATAATTATGGGTAATTTCCCCTTATTGGAAATATTATATGTATCAATTAACACAGGACGACCATGTTTTCCTTTAACCTTTATATCTTTGCGGATGTTCATAATGTAATTGTTTTGAATTAGTATGAAATTGGACAATAAGCAAAAATATAAAGATATTTCTATAACAACAGGGAGGAGTTTTTATAAACAACTTATATCATTGAATTTTGTACATTCATTATAATACGAATCCTATCAGGAATAATTTCCTGACAGAATTAATCTAATCGGTGCTGAGGCAATAAGAATAGTCACAACACCAAACATGCTGATTCATGGTCAAATCATTGGGTAGTATAAAGGGTCCTATAGAAAATGAGTTGAAAGTGTTCGATGAACGCTTCAAAGATGCAATGAAGAGCAGGGTGCCGATGTTGGATAAGGTGACGAGATATATTGTCAAAAGAAAAGGCAAGCAGGTTCGTCCCATGTTCGTTTTCCTTTGTGCCAAATTAGCGGGAGAAGTCAACGAGTCGAGTTATAATGCAGCGTCCTTGGTGGAAATGTTACATACGGCAACGTTGGTACATGACGATGTGGTGGATGATGCGATTGAACGAAGAGGTTTTTTCAGTGTGAATGCTTTATGGAAGAAAAAGGTGGCAGTATTGGTTGGTGATTATTTATTGTCAAGGGGACTTTTGATTGCATTGGAAAATGAGGAATATGAAGCTTTGCAAATCCTTTCGAAATCTGTCAAGGCAATGATAGAGGGAGAAATGCTCCAATTGGAAAAAGCAAGGAGGTTGGATATCAAGGAAGATGTATATTATGAAATCATCAAGGCGAAAACGGCATCTTTGATTTCCGCAGCTTGTGGAGCAGGTACGGCTTCTACGACCGACGATAAGGAAATGATAGAGAAGATGAGAATCTTCGGAGAAAAAATAGGAATGGCTTTCCAGATTCGGGATGATTTATTCGATTTCGGAACGGATGATGTAGGCAAACCTTTAGGCATAGATATCAAGGAAAAGAAAATGACTTTGCCATTGATTTATGCTTTGGAAAATGCTTCGGATTCCGACAGGAAAAAAATGATAAACAATATCAAACGCCATAATGAAAAACCGGAAAAAGTAGCGGAAGTAATTGATTTTGTAAGAAAGAGTGGAGGATTGAAATATGCGGAAGAAGTCATGTTGAGATTCCGAACGGAAGCCTTTGGAATTTTACATACGACTAGGGATTGTCCGGCGAGGG
>JAHDHJ010000089.1:12676-15120 GCA_020631375.1 Saprospiraceae bacterium
CAAACACCATAATGAAAAACCGGAAAAAGTAGCGGACGTGATAGATTTCGTAAGGAAGAGTGGGGGATTGAAATAAAGAAGTCATGTTGAGATTCAGAACGGAAGCCTTTGAAATTTTGCATACGACTAGGGATTGTCCTGCAAGGGAGTCTTTGGAGGAATTAGTAATGTTTGTTACAGAAAGGAAAAAATAATCGTGTTTAGTATTTAGCTGCGACAAATATAAATATTTGAATAGTAAAATACGATGGAATTGAAAATCGACTCGTCAGACGAATTATAAAATATGATAAGCGAGATTATTTACGACCGGGATTTCAATGGAATAAATTATTCTGAAAAACATTTGGATAAAGGGACTTATGAAAATTGCATTTTCAATAATTGCATTTTTGCAAATTCCGATTTGATGAAAATCAATTTTTCCGAATGTGAATTCATAGATTGTGATTTGAGTAATGCAAAAATTGGAGAAACGGCATTTAAGGATATTAGGTTTAAAAATTGTAAATTATTAGGTTTGCGATTCGACTATTGTAATCCGTTTTTACTTGAATTCAGTTTTGAAAATTGCATATTGGATTTTTCTTCTTTTTATCAATTGAAATTAAAAAACATTAATTTTAATGATTGCAATTTACAAGAAGTGGATTTTACAGAAACGGATTTAAGTTCGGCGAGTTTTGAAAAATGCAATTTGCTCCATGCCGTTTTTAATGATTCAATTGTAGAAGAAGCAGATTTTATTACAGCGTATAATTATTCGATAAACCCCCAGAAAAACAAAATCAGAAAAGCCAAATTTTCCAAAGAGGGAATCAAAGGTTTGTTAGATGAATACGAAATAGAAATCATATGAATGACCAAAACAAAATAGATGCAAGTGAAGCACCAAAACCAGTAGGGGCATATCCCCATGCTAGGAAAGTTGGGAATTTATTGTTCCTTTCCGGAGTGGGTCCACGAGTTCCGGAAACAGACGAAACACCCGGAACGAAATTAAGCAAATCGGGTAATTATCTCGAATTCGATTTCGAGCAACAATGCCACCAAGTTTTCAAAAATGTAAAAATTATTTTGGAAGCATCGGGAGCTAAATGGGAAGACTTGGTTGACGTAACCGTTTTCCTTACGAATATGCAAAGGGATTTCCATACGTATAATAAAGTGTACGCAGAATATTTTAAGGATGCTCAACCATGTAGGACAACCTTGGGAATTGTTTCCTTACCAACTCCTATTTGTATTGAATTAAAATGTATAGCGGTTTTAAGTGAATAAATATTTTAATTAAATAAAATGGAACAGTGGGAATTTGATTTTGAATGGTTGGCCGTAAGGCACAAGATAAAAGATGCGATGGGCAAGGATGAATTGCCCTCGATGAATACCATTTTATATTTAATAGGTATGCAGGAAACTGGCGTACTGAAAGATGAATTCACCAAAGAAGAAAAACAGGATTTAATGCATGTGGCGGTTTGCACATTGTTAAGTCAGGATGGATTTTATGAATTTGTAGGGCGGGACGAAGACGGTTGGCCGCATTTCAAGCAAACGACTAAAATAAATGTAAAAGGCGTGAACGAACAAGGACGTTTCTTACAGGAAAAAGTTATTCAATATTTTAAAGCAGAAGACGAATTAAATAATTAATTCCTTACTACAGGGAAAAGTAAATTTCTTGCCGTGCGTGGTGTTTGTTCACCTCGCACACGCTCTATTTTAAGGCTTTGTCAGGTGTGTAAACATCACGCTTGGTGTGACGGGAGCTTTAAGTTTTGTCCTGTATTTAGAATTAATTCATAATTTATAAATTTTTATTCAAACTTATTTATCATGAAAAAAGGAATTTTCGTTTTATTATTAGGTCTAGCTAGTTTGTTAATGTCCTGCGGAGGAGCTTCTTCGGGATCTGATGTAGATGCAATCATAGAAACGGATTATGGAACGATTAAAATCATGCTTTATGATGAAACACCCAAGCATAAAGAGAATTTTTTAAAATTGGCAAAATCCGGATTTTACGATGATTTATTATTCCATAGGATTATAGATGGATTTATGATTCAGGGAGGAGATCCTGATTCTAAGAATGCTGCTCCTCAAACCAATTTAGGGTCAGGCGGACCCGGTTATACGATAGATAATGAAATAGGGTTTCCACATTTCAAAGGAACAATAGCAGCAGCCAGAACAGGCGGTGGCGGAAATCCTGAAAGAAAAAGTAGTGGTTCTCAATTTTATATCGTAACGGGGAGAGCTGTGAATCCGGGGCAGTTACAATCCCAAGAAAAAAGATTTCATTTTAAATATTCAGAAGAACAAAAGGCATTATATGCTGAAGTAGGAGGCACTCCACAATTGGATATGGATTACACTGTTTTTGGTGAAGTGGTAGAAGGTATGGATGTTGTTGATAAAATCGGAAAAGTAAAAACCAG
>JAHDHJ010000090.1 GCA_020631375.1 Saprospiraceae bacterium
CAGGAGGAAGTACTACGATAGGTTCTGCAGATGTAGCGCAGTATTCTTATGAATGGGAAGGATCTGATGGTTTTAGTTCTACGACTTCCAATCCTACTGTAACTCCTTTATCTACGACGACTTATGTGGTGACAGTTACAGATGTTGGTACGGGTTGTCAAACAGAACTTGAATCTCAGGTGAAAGTGACAAATGTTACTGCAGATGCAGATTCAGATAAGGTTGTTTGTGATAATGCGGTAGTCACTTTAGGGACCGCAGATCCAAGTGGAGGAACATGGACTTATGAATGGGAACCACAAGCATCGCCTTGGCAAAATTCAACGAATCAGTTTTCAGCACAACCAGATGTACAGATTGCTACATCATTGACTTTTACTGTAACAGTAACGGATCCTGTTTCAGGATGTACGGCTACTGACGAGGTATTGGTAATGGTTAATAATACGCCTACTATCGGAGATGCTCCGGATTTGAGTACTTGTGAAGGAGATCAGGCTGTTATCGGTTTGGCAGCAGACCCTAACCTGATATATACTTGGTCGGCTTCTCCTAGTTTAAGTTGTACAGACTGTGCTCAGCCGATTGCAAATCCGACAACTACGACCACTTATACGGTTTCTGCCACCTATGCGGGGAACTGTGGACCTCCTGCTACGGATATGGTGACAGTGACCGTAAATCCTTTGCCTGCGATTGATTTAGGACCGGATGTTACATATTGCCCTACTTTGGGGACTGTGAATATAGGAGACAACGCTCCGGGGGGCATGACTAATTATGAATGGACTCCCGCCGCTTTCCTATCTGCTGATAATGTGGCAAATCCCACAAGTAGCAGTAGTAATCAAATAAGCTACACCTTAGAAATTACGGATGGAAATAGTTGCAAGAATTCAGATGACATTACAGTTTTGATAGATAGGGAACCGATAGCAGGTATTAGCCAGTCCATGTGCTTGGGAGATGATATTACTTTAGGAAGTTCGGCTAATACGGGAAGTATTACTTGGACTAGCCCACAAGGAACAACGGATTTAAGTTGTACGACTTGTGCAGAACCGGTTTTCACTCCGTCTGCAGCAGGTATTTTCGCATTTACCATTGAAGAAACAGTAGGTACATGTGTACAGACTGCAACTGTTAATATATCTGTTTCAGAAGTAATTCCTCCTTCTATTTCTACGCCTTCGCCAATCTGTCAAGGGGCTTGTACGGAAATTGGAGAAATTCCAACAGCTGGATTTACATATCAATGGTATCCAACAACGGGTGTTTCAGCTCCAAGCAGTTCAATTACTATGATTTGTCCTACCGGGACGAGTACTTATACATTGACAAAAACGAATAATGCCAATGGTTGTTCTGTAAATACGGAAGTAACTATAGGGGTAGTAGGTGAACCTGCTCCTTTGGTAGCATTGAATGATACTATTATCTGTTCGGATGAAGTACTGATTCTAAGTCCGGCTGTATTGCCTGTAGTAGGAACATATTCTTACCAATGGACTCCGTCCAGCGGATTGGATGACCCGAATATAGCAAACCCTACAGTGTTCAATTATCCTGTAGGTAACAGGACTTACACTGTAGAAGTGACAGACCTAACGACTGGTTGCATTTCTATTGCATCCGCTAATATCCAAATCAATACTTGTGTAATGATAAATGGTCATATATGGAATGATGGGAATGGAAACATTGTTCAAGAAGGAAATGAATCTGTTACAAATGCGGGAGGTACTTTATATGTTTACCTCATAGATCCTCTGACCAATCTAGTGTTGGATAAAGTATTAGCAGGAACAGATGGTTACTATGAGTTCAATGCATCTTCTAATACTGAATATACTGTTGTCGCTTCGACTACGGATGTATCTGTGGGAGATTCTAGTCCTGATAGGACTTTGCCTTCATTAGATTGGTATAATACAGGAGAAAACAGGGATAATAGCATAATCGAAGATTATACTTTAGGTTTAATCACCCTTACTGTAGGAAGCCAAGATGTAATCAATCAGGATTTTGGAATCCAGCGTGTACCAGATTCAGATGATTATTTGTATCCATTGACAACCTTAGGTGGCGATTTACATAATACGAGTAGTCCATTATTGGCTTCTGCTGAAATGGGTCCGATAAGCGGTACTGATCCAGAGGACGGAAATAAGGGCTTTGGAGATTCCTTTATGATTACAGACCTATCTGGAATGAATGGGAATATTTTGTTTTATGATGCGAATAATGATGGAGTAATGAATACAGGAGAGGAGTTACAGGCTGGCGATGTGATAGATAATTATAACCCTAATTTACTTTCAGTCAGTTTTGAAGGTATTGGTTCAACTGAATTTGAATTCCTCTACGCATCGATAGATGAAGCTGGAGCAATAGACCCTTTACCTAATACCTATCAAGTGACTTGGCCTACTCCTTTACCAGTAGAATTACTTTCTTTTAGTGCTGTAGCAAGAGGGAATACTTCCTATCTGGACTGGGTAACTGCAAGTGAGGAAGGGAATGCCTACTTCGAGATACAGAGGAGCAAGGGTGCATCATCTTGGGAGACATTGGGGAAAGTGGAAGGTCAGGGTAATTCCGTAGAGGAGCATAAGTATGACTTTATAGATGGAAAGCCTTATGAAGGAATAAACTATTATAGATTGCGACAAGTTGATTTCAGTGGTGATTTTAGTTATTCTGCTGTTCGTTCGGTACATTTCGGAAAAGAGGTAGCAGAGCCTATATTATTCCCTAATCCAACGAGTGATAATGCTTATATTAAGAACGTGTTGTTTGAGGATATATCTTCGATTCGTATTTATAATGCAGTAGGAGTGATGGCAGAGGAAATAGAAGTGAATCCGGCCTTAGAACTTGATTTGACTAATTTACCAAAAGGAGTGTATTATGTCCATATAAAATCAAAAGATGAATCGGAATCCATATTGAAATTAATAAAAGTAAGGGATTAGGTTTTTAGCTTACAATAAATTACAAAAGGGTCTTCTGATTTATTTAGAAGACCCTTTTGTAATGAAAGGATTGAATATTTGAGGAGGAGCTAAAAAAAGAGTTGTCCGGATTCCCGGACAACTCTTTGTCGATTATTGCTGTTCAATCGATATTCTCTTTTTACGCAAAATAACTGGCTGCGATACAAAGCAAGAATAAGATTCCTGCACAATACCAAGTGAATTTCTCAATGAAGTCACCTGATTTGGCTGCACCAAACATTTGGTTTGCTCCGCCACCTCCGAAAGTGGAATCCAATCCTCCTCCTTTCGGGTTCTGGATCAATACTGCTCCCATAAGGAGAAAACAAACTAATGCGATTGCGATTGTTACTATTGTTATTGCCATAACTATTTCTTTTTTTCAATTTTTTCTATCTCGGCTGCAAAGTAAGCGTTTTTTTCCGGAAATTTCAAACTTAAGCGACGATACATTTTTATCGCCTTATTATACTTCTCTTGTTCTATGAGGATTTTGGCTAGGGTTTCGGAAACGATTTCCTCATTTTCCTTGAGGCTTTTCCTTGCTAGTTCCAGTACTTTACGTTTTCTAACCTTTTCTTGTTTCTTCTTTTTCTTGATTTTTTCAGCCCGTTTAGCTTTAACGACTTTCATCAAGGGTTTGTTCTCTGGTTTTCCTTTTTCTTTCTTTCTTTTGGCAGTTTTCTTTTTCTTACTCTTTTTCTTTTTTTCTTTCTCCTTACCCTCTTTATCTTCTTCCATAGTTAGGATTTCGTTGGCTACTTCGATGGCGAGATTAGAAACATCGCCATCATTTATTTCATCGAGTAGGGATGGATTCGGAGCCTTGGTTTGTTTCAACCAACTTCTAAAGGATGCTTTAGGCATAGGACCATCGTCCCCGCTTTTCTTATTTTGTTTGGTTTCTACTTCAGAGGATTCTTTCTCTTTTTTATATTCTGCCAAATCAATTTCCAGTTCTAAGCTCTCTTCGTCCTCGTATTCTTTTTGTTGTTGTTCTATCAGTTTGTCCAAGGTTTCCTTGATGCTGAGGTCTATGTCATCTTCGTGGATTTTACCTTCGTATTCATCATCAGAAGCGGCAAGTGCTTCTTCTTGTATTTCCTCTGTAGCTGCGGTTATGGGTTCTGCTTGAACAAGAGAATGGAATCGTGGTAATTTGTCCATTGGCGGAATTAAGGGAAGCTCAAGGACAAAAGCTTCTCCCTGTCCCTCAATCTTATTACTGAAATAAGGTAGCTTATCCATAGGAGGAACAATGGGAAACCGCAATGCGAATATTTCTTCCTCCTGCTCAACTGCCTTGAATTTAGGCAAAACATCCATTGGAGGAACAAGTGGTAATATTAATGTAAATGCTTCCCCTTTTATATCTACGTCTAATTTTTCTTCTTGAGTGTCAACTATGCTTTCTTCTTTTTGCTCTTCTATGGTTGGGATAATTATTTCTTCTTTTTCTATGTTTTCCTTGAATCCAATCTTTTCCTCGACTAGATTTTCATCTTCGAAATCATCAGAAAACAAATCCTCTAAGGCATCTGCCAAATCTTCCTTTTCATTGATAGGAGTATTATCCATATTGATTTCCAAGGGCGGGAGTGGAGTTGATGAAACCTTTTCTTTTTCTTCCCGATTTATTCCCGTAGTAAAATCAAGAATGGGCAAATCCAATTCCGGATCGGTTTCCGCATTCTGATTCAGATCCAAGAATTCAATATCCTTTTCTGCATAAGTATAACTCAACTTAAGGAGTTCGTGCAAATGGGTTCTGTCCAGTGAATAGGCAGCAGCCATTTTCAGATTCCTTTCCTTGTCGGTATTGTTTTCTACTTGGCTTTTTATTAAAAGCAAATACCTTAGATTTTGGCAATATGGATATTGCACCACGAGAGTTTTCAATTCTTGGTAACTGATCCGATATAATAAGGATGGATCATTCAGGTATTTTGGAAATACATCCGGACTCAAGCTTAATTCGTATTGATTTTATTATTCAATTAAAAGTATATTTCCCCAAAAATAGGAAGTTAATCCATCTTTTACCATTTACCGAATGCCTTTTGGAAAATGTCTTGCGATATTTGTTCAAAAATTTGCTCTACCAAATCGTCCTGAACATCCAAAAGGTTCTGGTCTGAGGGGAAATCCACGTCATGTGAAAAGGTTTGTGACCAATTCTCTTCTTCATTTTCGGTATCGTAAAAATCTATCTTTATTCTAATGGTCAATCTACTGAATTGGGTAACCTCTCCCGGTTGTGGAGCAACCGCAGTTACGTTAAAATCTTGGATTGCACCATCGAATTCCAGATGTGGATTAAGATCGGAATAGACCAAACGAGTTTCCCTCCTCACCTTATCCTTGAATTTCTCTGCAAAATCAATGCCTAGATCCGGAGGGGCATTATAGGCATTGTTGGCTAACTGGGGGATATAGAAAGTTTCAGCATATACAGGTATGTTGATATCACCTAATTTCACACTGCATGTAGCTGCGGTACAAATTAGGAAAATAAACAATAAACGAGTGCTTTGAACTAGTATTCCCATATTTTTTATCCAAGTTGCTAAACGCAACAGATTTTAGATATTAGTATTTAGACATTAGACTGCTTTAATTATTGGAACGGTTTTCTATGAAAACCATTATAAATCTAGGTACTAGAGTCTAAATACTAAGATCTGTTGCGTTTTCCGCAACCTGTTTTTTAAAACTTATCTGCCAATTCGTATTCTTTTATTTTTCGGTAAAGTGTCCGTTCTGATATACCTAACTCCTCTGCTGCGTCTTTTCTTTTGCCTCGGTGCTTAATTAATGCTTTTTTAATGAATCTTTTTTCCATTTCCATTAAACTGAGTTCCTCATCCAAATCTTCTGTCTCTGCAAAATTTCCTTCTGTAGAATCTGAATGGAGGATAATCGGTTGGTTTTTCCGATAGTTTTCTGATGGCGGATTGTATTCTGCCCTTGGGTAGTTGAATTCTTCCCTTTCAGCATCACTATTTTTCCTTATGTAGCCGTTTTCGGTGTTCCGATTTCCTATAACACTTTCTGGGGGAGAAGACAATAATGTCCTTACCCCTGAAAGGTCATTGACCCTAAGGTTATTATCTTTTATCAATTCAAAAACCAGACCTTTCAAGTCGTTCAAATCATTCTTCATATCGAAAAGGAGTTTGTATAGAATTTCCCTTTCTTGAAAATCATTCCCGTTTCCTCCTTTATTCCTAGAAGAATGTAACATAGGGAGATTCCTATTCAAAAGATTCGGTACGATTCTCACGAGCTGTTCTGCATCCACGAATCTGTCCTCTGCCAATACAGAAATTTGTTCGGCCACATTTTTCAATTCCCGAATATTTCCGGGCCAAGTATATTGTTCAAGGATTTGTCTTGATTTTTCATCTAAATGTATGGGTTCCGATCTATATTTTTCAGCGAAATCCACAGCGAATTTCCTAAACAACATATAAATATCCTCTGGTCTGTCCCGCAATGCCGGGACTTGGATGTTGATCGTATTCAAACGATAATATAAATCTTCCCTGAATCTTCCGGATTTAATATTTTCTTCCAAAGAAACATTGGTCGCTGCAATGACCCTTACATCAGTTTTCCTAGGTTTGGATTCTCCTACGGGAAGATATTCTCCCGATTCCAAAACCCGCAAAAGATAGGCTTGGGTATCAATGGGCATTTCGCCGATTTCATCCAAGAAAATAGTGCCGCTATCTACAGTTTCAAAATAACCTTTCCTGTCTGTAGTCGCACCCGTAAATGCTCCTTTTTTATGTCCGAATAATTCTGAATTAATTGTTCCGGAAGGAATGGCCCCAGTATTTACGGCAATGAAATTATTGTGTTTCCTCGGGCTTAAAGAATGGATAATCCTAGAAAAAACTTCCTTTCCCACACCACTTTCCCCAGTAATGAGTACAGTCATTTCCGTTCCGGCGACCCGCAATGCCTTGTCCAATGCCTGGTCCAATTTTTGGGATCTGCCTATAATACCGAACCTTTGTTTTACTGCTAGTAAATTCATGTTTTATTTTTCAATTGATTAAAACATGCTCTAATTCCTAATCAATTATTTTCTTTCATTTTGTAAATATATCCTCTCCCTTAATCCCTTTCCAAAAGGGGGGGATTATGAATTATACAATTTCTCCGATAAGGGTGGCGCTTGTTGTGTCCTTGACTTTCACATTGCAATATTGCCCGATTTTATAATCCCCTGTTTTAGGAAATACTATGACATTATTTTGTGAATTACGCCCTTTGAAATCCGCATCAGATTTTTTTGAATTCCCCTCTATTAACACTTTGAAAGTTTTCCCTACATCCTTTTTGTGGTTGTTGAAAGAAATTTGGTTTTGGAGCCTTACGATTTCTGCAAGTCTTCTTTTCTTAACTTCCAAAGGAATATCATCCTCGTATTTTTTAGCGGCAAGTGTTCCCGGTCTTTCGGAATAAAAGAACATATAGGACATGGAATATTGTGCGAATTCCATCATGCTCAAAGTGTCTTGGTGCTCTTCTTCTGTTTCCGTACAAAAACCTGCAATCATATCGGATGAAATGGCACAATCCGGTATGATTCTATAAATGGATTCCACTCTTTCCTTATACCATTCCCGATCATAAGTACGGTTCATTAATTTAAGGATGCGGCTGTTTCCGGATTGGACAGGCAAATGGATATAATTACAAATATTTTCGTATTTCGCTATGGTATGAAGTACTTCATCTGTGATATCCTTTGGGTGTGAGGTGGAAAAACGAACCCTTAGATCCGGATGGATTTGGGCAACCATTTCCATGAGTTGTGCGAAATTAACGGTTTCATCAGTTTCCGGATTTTTCCATAGGAATGAATCTACATTCTGACCCAAAAGGGTGACTTCACGATATCCATTATTGAATAATTCTGTTGCTTCCGCAATAACACTGAATGGTTCACGACTTCTTTCCCGTCCCCTTGTAAAAGGTACGATACAGAAAGAGCACATATTGTTGCATCCTCTCATGATGGAAATGAAAGCGGAAACGCCATTGGAATTCAAACGGACGGGATTGATGTCTGCATAGGTTTCTTCCCTGGAAAGCAGAACATTCACCCCCTTTTCTCCATCAGATGCATCGGCAACCAATTGGGGTAAGGAACGATAGGAATCCGGGCCGATGACCAAATCCACTAATTTTTCCTGTTCCAAAAATTTATGCTTCAAGCGTTCCGCCATACATCCCAGAACACCAACGAGGGTTCCCGGCTTTTTCTTTTTTACCTTATCGAAAATGCGTAGCCGTTTCCTTACAGTATCTTCTGCCTTTTCACGAATGGAACAGGTATTGATCAGAATCAAATCGGATTCTTCCATTTCTTTGGTAGGGGAATAACCCATTCCCCCTAGAATGGAAGCTACGATTTCACTATCGCTGAAATTCATGGCACAGCCATAGCTTTCTATATAGAAAGTCTTCCCTTCGGGATTAGAAGCCATTTGTTGTTCCTTAAAGAAAACGTCTCCTTGTTGCTTCTCATTGATGGTTTTATCCAATAATGTATCTGTTGACTTAGGTTCCATTGTTTTATGCTAATATTAGGACTGTGTATAAGGAAAAACCGAGAGATGGTTAAATCATCCGGTTTCCGAGTACAAAAATACAAATTTTATGACAAAATGTCATGTTTGTTCGTCTAGAATATCTGGATTCTTCTTTTTCTTTTTTCCAAATAACTCTTTAGCTGACCAAATCAATATCCCGGTAGCAGTGGCTTCGTCTAAATTCCCAATCCAAGGAAGAACATCCGGGATGATTTCTATTAGACCCGAACCCGGATTGATTAGATAAATGATTGATAGGACTAATCCGCCTGATGCTAGTATTTTCTTTCCCATTAGTTGAAATTATTGTACAAAGCTACGTTTAGATTTGGCTAAAGCCAAACTTAAGAAGGAACTGTATAGCTTTTTATTAAAGAATGTAAGGAAGCCGTCTACTTTTTCAGAATTAAAATTTAATTCTAAGGTTAAATTATATTATCTATGCATTCCAATCAAAAGTAAATAAAATCTAGATAAATGATTCTCAGGCTACTTTACATTATCTCTCTCTCCCTTATGACTACGACTATAATCACCGCTCAATCATCTTCCAATATGAATTTAATAGGTACATGGAGTGGAAGTACTTCCGCCTGTACTTACGGAGGTACGGTATGTTATAATGAGGTATGGGGTTATGTGGATGGTTCCGGAAATGAATATGCGGTCATTTGTTCGCCGGAAGAAGTTCATTTTATAGACCTTAGCACACCATCTTCGCCTACACTGAAAAATACATTTACAGGAACGGGACAATCTACTTGGCGGGATGTAAAATCTTATGGAAATTATGTGTACGTTGTCCATGACAATAACAACAATGCACCAAGCACAGATGAGGGCTTATGGATTTTTGATATGAGTGCTTTGCCGTCAGGTAATGTAGTGGATTTGGGTTTCCTAAAAACTGATTTCGGTAGGTCGCACAATATTTTCATAGATGAGCCCAATGCCCGTTTATATGTAGCAGGATCGAATACCGAATCTACAGGCATGATAGTTTATAGTCTTGCGAATCCGGCGGCACCGTCATTATTAGCAAGTGTGGATTTATCTACCGGTACAAGAGGTGGATATGTACATGATCTATATGTAAGGGATCATATTGCATACTGCAATAGTGAAAGTGGGGCGGATGGAGTAGGTGGTATGTTTGCCCTTGATTTTACAGATCCTACTTCTCCATCATATCTTGCAGACATAAATGAAGGAGGATATAACCATAGTTCTTGGATGACGGATGATGGTAGCCATGTGGTTTTTGCGACGGAGACGCAGGGAGCGCCTTTGTATATTGTTGATGTGACTGATGTGCCAAACGGGAATTTTGGAGTTGCCAAGGCAATGCAACATCCCTTATTAGCACCTATGCATATGGATAATACTGCCCATAATCCATTGATAAGAGGAAATTTCTGTTTTGTTTCCTATTATGAGGACGGTGTACAAGTATGGGATATATCCGATCCTACAAATCCATCAATAGCCGGTTATTACGATATGATTGCCAATACTTCTTATAGTGGAACCAGCGGGGTCTGGGGCGTTTATCCCTTTTTGCCATCCGGCAATATTCTGGTTTCTGAGGAATCTACGGGCTTATATGTTTTGAGGACAACTTTCGCTCTTCCTGTGGAATTGACCGAATTTACTGCGAGGATTATGAATAACTCTGAAGCTATACTGACTTGGGAAACCGAATCTGAAGAAAATAGTAGGGAATTCATTGTAGAAAAAAGTAAGGATGGAAAGGATTTTGAAATATTAGGCCATGTGCCTGCCCAGGGGAATTCCACTGAACCTACAAATTATGACTTTATTGATGATAATCCTTTTGAGGGTGATACATATTATAGGTTGAAAATTGTGGATTTGGATGAGACTTATGAATATTCGGATATTAAGGTGGTTAAATTAATTGCCAGACCGGAAATTACCCTTTCTCCAAATCCCATGCTCAAAGGTTCTGAGTTATTGATTAGAATTCAAGATGGCGAAGATGATGTTTTGCTTAATATTTATAATGTATCCGGTCAATTGGTTCTCTCCTCAAATGAAAAAATCATAAATGAGAATATTGTATTAATGCCGAATATTCTCGATACCGGAATATATTTTATTGAAATAGGAAATGGAAGTGAGAAAGTGAGGGAAAAACTTATAGTTGTCGGAAAATAAAAAAATATTTAAGGGAATAGGCAAAATAAAATATAAGCTAGCCATTTTGACTTACTAATTTATCGTTACCCTGCGTTAAAAAGCCTCGTGATAGCTAAGGCTATCCCTACGCTTTTTGCCTTGATTAACAATAAATTCCCTGCGTCAATTCTGGTAGTTTATTTATTGCCTACTCCCTTATAATACACTGTAAAGCTAGGGTAGAACTAAGTTACCCCATTATTTTTTTTCGACATTTTTTCATCCAATGAATAGGCAGAAGGCCCATCTAAGAAAATAGCAAAGGCGATAATGGCATATACCCAACTCAATTGTTCTTGATAATTCTCAGTGCCTAGAATATCTCCTCCTAGTGCATAAAATGTTGCCACTAACATATTGAATAGAATAAATAATGCAGCAGGACGGGTAAATAATCCCAAAACCAATAACACCCCAGCTAAAAATTCTCCACCTTTGGACAAGTACGCAAGAAATCCAGGCACAGGCAATTCGTGCATATTTTCAAAAATAGCGATATGCCCATCCATATAGCCGGAGCTGAAAACATTTATCCCCTGTATTATAAATCCAATCCCTGTACAAATGCGGATAATGGTCATTGGATCTTTAAAGAGTGGCTTATAAAGTAAATTTGCTTTTGGCATGGTAGGTTAGTTTAATTTTAAAAACTAATTTAGAGTATCTTTCCTAATTTATGGAAAATTTTGGAGAAAATGAAATTTTCTGATTTCTCAAGCTATATTTATACGATGAAAAAGTGGAGTAATTTATTAGTCATTATTTTTGTCGGCCTTATTTTGGTCCTTTCTTTTTATCTCAAGGAAGGGAATTTGGGTTTTAATGACACTGTTCCCAATACTGAAAGCAATGTTCCTGTTTATGTATTGGAGGTATTGCATCATGTGCAAAAAACGGGAAAAGCCCCTAGTGGTTATGTAGGAGGACGGACATTCCAGAATAGGGAGAAATTGCTACCCAGGCAGGAAAGTAATGGTAAGAATATCAAATATCAAGAATGGGATGTTCATCGCAAAGTAAAAGGTAAGAATAGGGGAGCGGAGCGACTAGTTACAGGTTCTGATGAAAATGCATATTACACTTCGGATCACTACAAATCCTTTACGAGAATCAAAGAAAGTACAGAATGAGAAGTATTAATAAATCGGACAGACCGGAAAAGAGTGATGAATTATTTGTCGCTAAATTCGATGGTAAAAAAACAAAGACGATTTCTAAATTGTATAAAAAGATTGCTGATCGTTTGAATTTTCCGGATCATTTTGGAAATAATTTGGATGCACTTGCGGATTGCTTATGCGATTTATCTTGGATCGAAAATCCGAATGTCAAATTATTCATTAAGAATATGGATGATTTTCTTTCCAAGGAAAATGAGGAAACAAAAGCGACTATTCTTGAAATCTTTAATGAAGCGGCTTCAAACCAAATGGAAGAAGATAATAGTTTTGAAGTTATAGCTGTTTTGGATAATTAATATTTAACAATTAATTATTTGTAATAAGATCTGATCATATCAAATAATCTCCCAAGGATTAAAAGTATCCATTTTTAATTGTTGTGCTATCAGGCTGGATCTTTCCTTTTTCATTGAAGTCGTTTCTGTCATATGGATGAGCTGCATATAAGTCCTTTTTCTTCCTTCCGTCAGATTCTCGAATATTAATTTTATATCGGGTAAAAATTCCAGGACCTTTGCCAATTCTTGAGGCATTTGAAAACTGAATTCCTTGATTTCTTCAGTAATACTAACAGAAAGATTCTCGCCTGGTTTGATATTTAGGGACTCGCTTATTTTTTCGCCGATATTGATATAATGTCCATCTTCTTTTTCTGTAAGTTGGGAGAGAAAAACAACTTCATTATCCAATTTACATTTTAATCTTTGCTCTGTATCACCAATCTGATTTTCTACCATTTCATTTGGAATTTGGATGAATTGCTTTCCATTGTCGAATTGTTCTAGTGTAAAAGTCATGGGAATTAATTTTAGATTATGATTTAAAATTGGAATAAAAGAAACCAGCCCCAAGCGACCAAGAACATCCGAAGGGTCAAGTCCGGATATATGCTTGATGAGCTTGGGAAGGTTTATCGGCATATTTTTTATTGTTTGGGAGAAACAGTATAGAAAAACTGCTCCTTTACTATTTTTCCGTCATTTACTTCATAGACACAAACTTCTTCAATTTTGGTTCTTCCCATTCCTTTGAATGTGACCTCATTAATCATGTTGCAACTAAAGAAATTTTCTGCTACTATGGGGTCGGATACTTGCACACTATGTATTTCTTCCACCATTGCTGCCCACTGTTCGCCTTTGGCTTTTATCCCTTCAATGCCTTCTGTCAGTTCTACCTGAGCACCTTTGGGTTCTATGCTGACAGCATTTTCACTATATAATTCTGCTTGGGCCTTTTCATATTGCCCAGTTCTACAATATTGAACTAATTGATTGGCAACTTCTTGTGTAGTCATTGTTGTATTTTTTAATAATTGATGAATTTTATTTCAATACAAATATAATATAAAATGTTTTAAGTTGCAAATATTTGCAAAATATTTGTTTTAAAATAAAAAAGAGGCATGACAAATTCTAAATGTTAAATTCAATCAGCTTCTAAATCTATTCCCTAATTTTGCGGCATGGGAATTAAACAAACAGTCGTAAAACCATTTGCAAAGCAAGTTTCCAAAAAAATTGGAAAATGGTCTGCCAAACCTATCAAAGCTCAAAAAAAGCAATTCAAGGCTTTATTGAGAGGAGGACGGAAAACGGTATTTGGAAAAGACCATGATTTTAAGAATATCAAATCTTATAAAGATTTCAAAGAGCGGGTTCCGATTCGGGATTATGAGGGATTGAGGGATTATGTGGAAATGATAAAGCAAGGGCAATCCGATGTGCTTTGGAGAGGGAAGCCCAAATATTTTGCGAAGACATCGGGTACGACATCGGGTGTGAAATATATCCCGCTGACCAAGGAAAGTATTCCCAATCATTTTGGCACCGCAAGAAATGCGATTTTCAATATCCTTGCCCAAACGGGCAATGGGGATTTTTTGGATGGTAAAATGATTTTCCTTTCGGGAAGTCCGGAAATGATGGATACGAATGGTATTTTGACAGGACGGCTTTCGGGGATTGTCAATCACCAAGTGCCTTCTTGGCTCAAGAAAAACCAAGTGCCATCCTACAAGACGAATTGTATAGAAGATTGGGAAGAAAAATTGGAACGGATCGTGGATGAAACGGTGGATCAGGATATGCGCTTGATTTCGGGAATCCCGCCTTGGGTACAAATGTATTATGAACGCTTATTGGAACGGACGGGGAAAAAGACAGTCAAGGAAATTTTTCCTAATTACTCCATGTTTGTATATGGTGGTGTGAATTTCGAACCCTATCGGGCAAAATTGGAAGAACTTATTGGAGAAAGGATTGCTACAGTAGAAACTTATCCTGCTTCGGAAGGCTTCATTGCTTTTCAGGATAGTCCGGAGAATGAAGGCTTGCTTTTGAATGTGGATTCGGGGATTTTCTTTGAGTTCGTTCCTGCCGGAGAAATCTTCGATGAAAAACCGACCCGGCTTTCTTTGAAAGATGTGGAATTGGGAGTCAATTATGCTTTGATTATTAATAATAATGCCGGACTTTGGGGCTATAATATTGGTGACACAGTTGAGTTTGTTTCCAAGAAGCCTTACCGCCTAAAAGTGACCGGAAGGATCAAGCATTTTATTTCTGCTTTTGGAGAACATGTTATCGGAAAGGAAGTGGACGATGCCATGAATATTGTTGCGAAAGCAAATAATACAAGAATTATAGAATATTCCGTAGCTCCACAAATCCATCCGCCGAATGGCGAAACTCCTTATCATGAATGGTTTGTCGCATTTGACAATATGCCTGAAGATATTTCGGCTTTCGCCCAACAATTGGATGCGGAAATGGTGAAGCAGAATATTTATTACGAAGATTTAATAAAGGGAGGCATGTTGCAAACATTGAAAATAACAGCATTGCAAAAAGATGCCTTTCGGGAATATATGAAAACCCAAGGAAAATTAGGAGGACAGAATAAAGTTCCAAGATTGGCGAATGATAGGAAAGTTGCTGAGATTTTGGAACGCTTTGTTTTGTAGGGTCTCTAATACTAGTGGTATTTAAAAAATAATAACTTAATCCTCTTTTCCACACAACTAGACAAAATGAAAAACCTAGCCGTGCGAGTGTGTTTGTTCACCTC
>JAHDHJ010000091.1 GCA_020631375.1 Saprospiraceae bacterium
ATTAAAATTCCAAGCAGAATATGATGCCTTGCACAAAATGAATCATTATGATTTATTCGACAGATTGATTTTTGCTTCGCATAATCTTTTCCATTATTTTTATAAGGCTATTTTCCCTTTTCATCAAATTGGATATTATCACTATCCTCCTTTCGGAGAAAACATTCCCTTGGTTTATAAAATTTCTCCAATAGGATTAGTTGCATTTATTGGCTTAATATATGGAATAGGAAAAAAATGGGACTTCGTTTGGTTCGGGTTTATTTTTTCATTTATTTCTATTTTATTAATGTTGCAAATCATACCTGCGGGAAGTGCCATCATCGCAGAAAGATATACTTACCTGCCTTATATCGGATTATATTTCATAGCTGGCATGTTGACTTATAATGCCAAACAAAAATGGGGAAACCCAGTATTGCTTCCTTTCATTATAATAAGCATTTTATTTGCCTTTAAAAGTTTTAATCGACTTGATGTCTGGAAGAATGATTTGGTATTTTGGAATGATGTTTTAAAATCAAATCCTCTAGCACAAAATGCCCATGCGAATATTGGATTATATTATCTAAGGCATGAGAAATACAATGAAGCTCTAAAGGCATTGAATGCTTCTTTGGCTATTTATCCGAATTATTATTTTGCCCGAACAAAAAGAGCGACGGCCTTATTCCATACCGGAGATATTAAAGGAGCCATTGAAGATTATACTAAAGCTATTCAGCTAACACCAAATAATTATGAACTCTATAGTCTGCGGGGAGCAGCGTATTTTGAAATGGGCGAAAAAGAAAAAGCATTGGCTGATTATAATAAAGGGATTTCCATAGAAAAATATTTTTATACCTTGTATTTGAACCGTGCTGTTTTATTTGCTTCGCAAAAAAAATATGAGGAGGCTTTTAAGGATTTTAAATCTTGTATTCATTTATTCCCCTATGATCCGGAGGTGTTTTATAATCGGGGAATTTCTTATTTGGAAATTAAAAATCATGACAAAGCCATAAGTGATTTCAGCCATGCAATTTCATTAAAAAATGACAATGGGAATTATTATCATTTAAGAGCTTATGCTTATAAATACAAGGGAGATTATAAAGCTGCAAAAAAAGATGTAGGGAAAGCGATAGAATTAGGAATAATTGTAAATGAAGGATTTATCAGTTCTCTAAATGATTTCGAAATTCATTAAATCCGATAAATGGAATTTTACTTTTTCTTTGACTTCCATTATATCCACTTTTTCTTTGCCTAATTCAAAGGCAAGTGAAGTCACAGTTTTGTCTTTATCGACTATTCCGCATGGAATAATATTTTGGAACATGGATAAATCCGTATTGACATTAAAGGCAAAACCATGCATGGTTACCCAACGACTGAGATGAATCCCTACTGCACAGATTTTCCGCTTGGGATTATTCCCGTTGGCTTCCAGCCAAACTCCGGAATAACCCTCTATTCTTCCGGACGCTATTCCGTATTCTTTTAATGTTCTGATAATCGCTTCTTCGATTATCCTGACATATTTGTGTATATCATTAAAGAATAAGTCCAAATCCAAAATCGGATAACCTATGATTTGTCCGGGTCCATGATAGGTAATATCCCCGCCCCTATTTATTGGATAAAAATCTATTTCATTTTCATTTAATTCTTTTTCATTCAATAAAAGATTATCCATGGATCCACTCTTCCCTAAAGTATATACATGAGGATGATCACAGAATAATAAATAATGTTTTTGTTTTTTCCGTTCTTTTTTTTCTAGGTCTTTATTATATTTCTTAATTTCTTTTAGTTCATTGTGCAAGTTAGTTTGGTATTCCCAAGCTTCCTTATATTTAATTCTTCCCAGGTCTAGGTATTTTACTTTTTGTTTTCCCATTTTTTTAACGGTGTAATGATTTAATGGTGCAAAATTTCCTCTTTTAATTTTTCAATATCCAATCCGTTGAATCTTCCTGAACTCATGAATAATAAATTGGCATTGCCATAATATTTCACACTTAATAAACGGTATAAATCATCTTTATCTGTAATGACTTTTAAATTCGGATGATTGAAATGGGCGGCCAATTCCTCGGGTTTGAAATAGGGTAATTTTTTCATTTCCAAAGTATGTTCGGAATAAAAAACAAATGCTTCATCTGCCTGATCCAAAGTTCCTTTATATTCGGAATGGAATTTTTTATTCAATGAACTGAATGTATGTAGTTCCACACAAGCAATTAATTTCCGATTCGGATTCAAGGATTTCATGGCATTCGCTGTTGCCCGAACTTTAGATGGGGCATGTGCAAAATCCAAATAAATATCCGTATTTTCATCACCTCCCAAATGTTGCAATCTCCTTGCCGCACCCTTGAAAGTAGAAATGGAATTCAAAAATTGTTCATCAGTCAAATCTAATTCTTTGCAGACATGCCAAGCAGCTTTTAAATTTTCCAAATTATGTTTTCCAAAAATCCCAAGCGGATAATCCCCGAATTTTGTCAATAGAATTACTTTTCCATTTTCAATTTTATATTTGGGAACAGTATATAATTTTGCTTCGCAATAATGTTCATTTTCCAAAATCAATTCTTTCAAATGTTCATCCCAACCATAATAAAACAAATGCGTATTATCCCGCATTCCCTGAATAAAATTCCGGAACTGATTCACATAACCACTAAATGTTGGAAATACATTGATATGATCCCAAGCGATACCCGTTATCACGGCAATATGTGGTTTGTAATGTAAAAATTTGGGTCGTTTATCTATCGGGGAAGACAAATATTCATCTCCTTCCAAAACGATGATTGGAGCATCGCTCAATTTCACCATCAGGTCAAAACCCTCCAATTGCGCACCGACCAAATAATCAAAATCGAGTCCATTGTCCTTGAGAACGTGCATAATCATGGAAGTCGTCGTCGTCTTGCCATGACTTCCCCCTACCACTACCCTTTTCTTTTCCTTGGAATGTTTGTAAATGAATTCGGGAAAGGAATAAATCGGAATCCTCAATTTTTTCGCCCGTCTCAATTCCATATTATCTTCTCTGGCATGCATGCCCAAAATCACGCAATCCAAATCTTCCCTAATGTTCTCATCCGGATACCAACCCATTTTCCTAGGTAATAAACCATGTTTTTGTAACCTTGTCCGAGATGGATCGTATACCTCATCATCGGAACCTGTTATGACATGCCCCTTATTCTTCAGTTCTATGGCAAGATTGTGCATGATTGCGCCTCCTACGGCAATTAAATGTATTCTCATACTGCAATGATAAACTAAGATTATGTCTCAATTGTTAAAACTAGGTTAAATGTAGGGGATTTTTCCGAAAACGGAAATATGTGGATAATTTGCTGCGTTAAATATTCAAACCAACAAAATATTGCCTATCGAATTTATCTACTTCCAACAAAGAGATTGTTACTCTTTAATTTTTTACTTACTTTTGTCTAAAATTAGGATTATGAAAAATAATATCAAAAATTCGATCGTGGCATTTATTGTCCTTGCAGCATTTTCAATTGCTTTGGTTTCTTGTAATAGAGGTATGGGCTGCCCCAATAACTTTTCCCTTGACCTTGGCATTTCAAAAATGATTCATACAGTGGATACGCCCACAATAGATTAAGAATATTTTATTTTAAACGAATAATAAGAAAACGCCTAAGAAGAATAACCTCTTCGGCGTTTTTGTGTTTCCATTCATAGGTCTTTCCATATTTCAAAGGTTCCCTTCTTCAAAAGCAAAGCCTTTGATATTTTTCCGCATTTTGTCTCAAAATTTAGGTCACAATAGTGAAATTTATCTCAAGGAATATTTCCACAAGTATTTTCTACAATAATGGATTGACAGCTATTTCACTTATTTAGAAAATTAACTTTCCAAGGGGATTCAAGTCACAAATCCAAAATTACTTAGCCATTTTTATTTTTAGTTATTTTTAGATTGGACTATCATATTCTAAAGTATTAAACCAATTTATCAATAACTATTGACCATGAATAGAATGCAATACCTAAGCAAATTAAGTCTGATTCTTATTTTCCTATCCTTGAATTCCTTTGTGAGAGCGGAGTCAGAAATGCTCAACATAGAACATCCCCTATCTGAACATTTAGCAGAATTCAATGGAAGTCAAATCGGAGATGAAATCATTCTGGATTGGTTCACTGAAAAAGATGTGAAAGCTAAAATTTTCATCATAGAAAAAGCAGTTGGAGAGAGTAAACATTTTGATGAAATAGGAGTCATCATGACTCGGAATCATAATGAAGAGATCATGTACCTTTTCGAAGATCCTAATCCATCCTTAATCAATAAATATCGAATCAAGATAGTGATGGAGGATGGCTCTAAATCTTATAGTGATACTTTGATCGTACAAAAATCAGATTCGGATATTGGGAAAAAATAAGGGTGCAATCCATGTTGTCGCTCCTGCGGAGCGACAACTCTAGTACAATTCCAGCACACAACTAGACAAAATGAAAAACCTAGCCGTGAGAGTGCTTTTATAAAAATGTCTAGTTTCTGCAATTCCAGTATAGAAGAAGAAAAACGATATTTTGAAGTACACCCAAAATAAGTAAATCGAATACAATAAAAAAAGGCAATAAGAGAGTATTCTCTTATTGCCTTTTTTTTATTGTAAAGGAAAAAATTAAGAAGATTGTTTTCTTCTTCTTTCCTTGATACGTGCTTTCTTACCAGTCAATGCCCTTAGGTAGTATAACCTAGACCTACGCACCTTACCGAATTTAAGCACTTTGATATCTCCTATATTTGGACTAAAGAAAGGGAAAATCCTTTCTACACCAACACCGTTAGACATTTTTCTTACTGTGAATGTCTTTGTTGCTCCTGTTCCTTTAATTTGGATAACATCTCCTCTAAAAATCTGAGTTCTTTCCTTATCTCCCTCACGAATCTTGTAGCTAACTGACACATTATCACCAGCTCGGAATTTCACAAATTCCTTTTGGTCTTCTGGTCTTAGCTGTTCGTGTATATAATTAATTGCTTCCATGATAATCGAATTTTCCTATATGTTCTATCAAAAGTGACGCAAATATACTACCATTTCTCATAACATCAACAATAAATAGCTAATATTTTTCAAAATTTTACGGCTTAAAAGTATCTTTTTCATTACCGCTCCTCGAAAGAAGCAGAATTAAACTGAAGTTTGGCAAAATTACTATAGGCTCCGTCTTCGATATTTGATAATTCTTCGTGGGTTCCACTTTCTATAATCCTTCCTTTTTCTATTACAAAAATACAGTCCACATCCCTAATCGTAGCCAATCTATGAGCGATAATAATACTCGTTCGGTTTTCCATCAGATTATCCAATGCTTCCTGTACTAATTTTTCAGATTCGGCATCCAAAGAAGATGTTGCTTCATCCAAAATCAATATGGTAGGATTCTTTAGGATCGCTCTCGCAATAGCAATTCTCTGCCTTTGTCCTCCGGACAACTTTACTCCCCGTTCACCGACTAAAGTGTTCAGTTTTTCAGGAAATGTATCTATGAACTCCCAAGCATTTGCCTTTTTAGCGGCAGCTATGACTTCTTCATCACTTGCATCCGGTTTACCATAAAGGATATTTTCCCTTATGGAACCTCCGAACAATATTACTTCTTGGGGAACAATTGCTATATTCTCCCTAAAACGGGTAATATCATAATCATAAATATTCTTCCCATCCACGCTAATTTTCCCACCGTCCAATTCATAAAAACGTAATAATAAGGAAACTATCGTTGATTTCCCGGAACCACTCTGTCCTACCAATGCCACTTTTCCTCCTTGGCGGACATTGAAACTCAAGTCTTCAAAAATCGTAATATCCTTTCTGCTAGGATAGGCAAACCTTATATTTTTATATTCAATATCTCCTTTCAAATGCAATGGCTCTGCCTGGGTTTTGGCATCGACTTCGCTTTCCATCTCTAGGATTTCCCTCACACGTTCAGTTGCTCCCAAAGCACCTAAAATTTCTGTATAAAAAGTTCCCAAACTTCCTATCGCTGCACCGATTACTCCAGAGAATGCTACAAAATTAAATAGGTCTCCAGCATCAATCGTTCCGCTTTGAACCATCAAAGCTGCTTGCCACATCACGAAACATAATGCTCCGAAAAGCACCGTTACTATAAATGCGGAAAAAATCCCCCGACCCCTTGCATATTTCAATGCAATCCCAACAACACTACTATTTGCCTTTCCGTATCGGAGTGTTTCGAATAATTCATTTGTAAATGCCTTGACAACTTGAATAGAAGAGACGGATTCGCTTAGGATGATATTCGTTTCAGCCAATATCTTTTGTTTCTCTTTTGACAATTTTCTAATATATCTTCCAAAAAACATGGCAAAGATTACAACAACAGGAAATGTTCCAAGTACGATCAGGGTAAGTTTCGGATTGGTGTAAACCAATATGGCAATACTTCCAACAAGCAATATCATTTGTCGGACGAATTCTACTAATGTTATTGAAAATAAAGAATAGAGTTTATCAACATCAGAAGTTACGCGGCTGACCAATTCCCCACTTTGATTCTTTTCAAAAAAATTGACGGGTAAAGTGATGATTTTATCATAAACTGCCTTCCTTAAATCGGCAGTTCCTTTTTCACTCGCATGAGCGAATAATGTCACTCGAAAATAAGAAATAAAACCTTGCAAGACTAGGACTGCCAAAAGGATCAGTCCCATTTCGTTCAATGTCAATCCATAAAAGTCCTTTCCTTCGGCTACTTTTATCAAATCCTTGAACATATTGATGATTCCAAGGAAAACAAGGCTTGAAATCGTCAATAAAAACAATCCCACATATAAATACCAACGGTATGGATGTACATAACGGAATATCTTAATGGCCTCCCTAAAGCCTTCTTTAGACATTGTTCCATTCAATTTTGCATCTGTATCTCCTAATCGTCGTCTTGCCATTTGTATTTTATCAATAAAGAAGGGTACATTTCATTTTGACTTTCCATCATTAGCCTAGCCTAAATGTTTAGAAGTTGTCGCTCCTAATAGAGCGACAAGATGAATTGCATCCATACCTATAAAGAATTGCAAATCTGAATACAGGACAAAAAGTAACCCCCTTGCCGTGCGTGGCGGGAGTCTTAAGTCTTGTCCTATACTTAGATTGCAAATATAAAGCATTTCAATCTCGAAAAGATGATGTGCCGGGTTTTATTGACAATAAAATGATAAATACATAATCCAAGTTGTGTAAAACGCAACAGATGCTAGATGTTAGCAAGACTATTCATATTATTAGGTGGTTTTTGTAGAAAACCATTATAAACCTAGACACTGGAGTCTAAATACTAATATCTGTCACGCTTTACACAACTTGGATTACCTAATTTATAAACAAAAACATGAGCCATCCAATATGGGAATGACTCATGCCTGCTCAAAAAAGCAATGGTTTACTCATCATATCTATCTAAGTCCAATGCTTCGATAATTCCGACTAATTTCTTTGCATATTTTTCATCTTGGGCATAGCCTGCTCTCATCAATCCCTCTGCCCATCCATAATAATCCTTGGTTCCGAGGTCTTTGAGGCCTATGTACCTTTCTTTTTGGAGGAACTCCGAATGGGAACGGTAACTTTCCCAAACGCTTTCATAATTCCTATAAAAATCCTTGTGGGAATCCCCTTCTACATTGGAACAATGTCCCTTTGCACATTTTTTACTGAAACATTTAATACCAAAATGGTTATTATTATTCTTAGCCAAATGATTGTCTCCTGCATTACTTTCAAGTAAAGCTTGCCCAAGGGTGATACTGGCGGGAATGCCGTATTTACGCATTTCCAACTGGGCTAATTTGGCATATTGTTTTACATAGGTCCTACATTTTTCATTGTGGTAATCCTCGATATGCCTCTTGGATTTCCTTTTCAATGCAAAAAAGGGATTCAATAAGTAACCCAAGTTGGAAATCGTATTTATTCTTTGGGGAATGGATGGGTTCATATGCTGTGTTTCAGGTTCTCCATCTTCTTCATGGACTGAAACAGCCATTGCATCAGACTCAGGATTTTTCTTTTCTTCTTCAGGAGAAAAGAAAGTGGTTTTCTCGGAAGTGGAAACTGGGCTCAAACTGGATTGCGCAGCATTCATGTTGACAGAAAAACTTATATCTTTATTCGTCAGAATATAAAATGCAAACATGAGCAATAGAATATTGAAGCTATTTCTTTTTAAGGATTGTTGCAGATTTTTAAACAGGGCTATTATGTTTTGCTTGAGACCTCCTGGGCTTAGGTTGTTTACCTTTTTCATTCTTATAATTTTATATTGAATCAAACATTAGGAATGGTGAAATAATAAACTCACATTCTTAGGCTTGTTATTTTCATCCCATACGTCGTTGAAAATCCTCGACAATGCCCTGCATTGCCTACGGTTTTCGCCTTCGCTGAAATAAAAATCACCGCCCCTAATTCTACTTTGACACTTTAGAATAATATAGTGGAATTTTCCTCCCTCGACCTACGGTCGGTCCCTCCAAAGGGACAAACTTATTGGAAAAAAAACCATATCCTTTTGGTTCGTTTGTTAAAGTGCCAAAGTAGAACTAAAAACGCAATTTATTAATTCATCATTCCTTAGAAATCAGTTTGGCTTCATTCTTTTTTTCAAACAATTCCAAACTATTCACAACACAAATTTAAACAATATGTTTTAAATAGTCAATACTATTACCATTTTTTGTTTAAAATAATTTATTTGTTGTTATTTTATCCCTTTATTTCTATAAAAACATATTTTTGTGAAATGAGGAAAAGTTTGGAATACAGATTGATTGCTGATAGTGGTTCTACAAAGACGGATTGGGTGCTTTTGGATTCGGATAGCGGTCGAAAAAATATTGGCAGTTTAGGAATAAATCCTTTTGTCATTGGAGAGGGTCGGATTTTGGAAATCCTAAGGACCGAACTATTGCCAAAAATACCATATCCTACCCAAATCAAAGAAATTTTCTATTATGGAGCTGGGGTATCAAACGAACCCAATCGGTTGAAAGTCCATAATTCACTAAGCCAAATTATGCCGAATGCTGAAATCCATGTCTTGCATGATTTATTAGCAGCAGCGAGATCCTTATGTGGAAATGACCCCGGAGCAGTGGGCATTTTAGGAACCGGTTCTAATGCTTGTATATATAATGGGCGAAAAATCATAGATGAAGTAATCTGTCTAGGACATTTGGCAGGAGATGAGGGTAGTGGCAACCATTTGGGGAAATTGCTCATGCAACATTATTTTTATAGGAAATTACCAGAAGAGCTGAATATTGCCTTTCAGGCATATTATCCAAAAAGTAAAAAAGAAATCGTAAAAGAATTATTTGATACTGAACGCCCCAATACTTTTTTGGCTTCTTTTACAAAATTCCTGAACCAGAAAAGAGAACATCCTACCATACAAAAAATCATTAGGCATTCTTTCCAATCCTTTGTAGATAATTTCCTGTTCCAGTTTGAGGGAATCAAAGAATTACCTGTCCACCTTACTGGCTCCATCTCTTTTCATTTCTCAAAAGAATTAAATGAAGTATTGAGTGAAAATGGTTTACAAATGGGAAAAATCATTCAGAAACCAATGAAGGGCTTGATTGAGTATCATAAATTTTAGCAAAAGATGAGCGTTCTACATACTCCATTTATCTTATTCATTTTTTGGGCAAGATGAATTTCTACAGGGTTATATTCAAAATAATTCACATCCATTCACTTAGAATCTTCCAAAGCAATTTACTTCATGAACTTATGTATATCAAATGTTTCTGTATAGGAAAAATTGATAATATGTTCAATATCCTCATTTTCAGTGCAATAGCAATCCCAAATCACTCGACTAAAGGCTATGTGATTTAATATATATTGCATAAATTCGTCATTTGGATATTTTATAGAAAACTACAAACTCGATGAACGCACTAAAAAAATTAATGATAGCCCTAGGGCTATTCTGCTTCGCTATTGCATCTTTACAAGCACAAAAATTCACAGAAATAGGTCTGGGTTTAGGTACTTTTGTATATAATGGCGATTTGACTAAAAATTCAAAATTAGTACAAACCTACAATTATTCAGGACATTTATTTTTCAGGTATAATTTCAATAAGGCTATCGCTGCAAAGGCAGAATTCGGATTCGGGCAGATTTCTGCTTGGGATTATGCCTCTGCTCATAGAAGAAGAAATCTTCATTTCAAATCCATATTGGCAGAACTCTCAATAGTCGGTCAAATCGATATTTTGGCATTATTAAAAAAGGATGGTGAACTCAGCACTATTTCTCCTTTCTTATATGGTGGGGTTGCCGGATTTTATTATAACCCAAAAGCCAAATTGGATGGAACCTGGCATGCGTTACAACCTTTGGGAACGGAGGGGCAAGGAATGGCAGAATTTCCGGATAGGAAACCCTATTCTTTATTCCAAGTGAGTATTCCTTTTGGAGTGGACCTTAGATATAATATGAGTCGCAAATTATTTATGGGAGTAAATTTGGGCTTCCGGAAGACTTTTACAGATTATTTGGATGATGTCAGTACTTCTTATGTTGACAATTCGGCATTGGAAAATGCAAACGGTGCTCTTGCCGCACAATTAGCAGACCGTAGAGGAGAACTTACCGGAGAAAATATACATTTTCCCGAAGGGGCGCAAAGAGGAGATAGTTCGAATAAGGATTGGTATTATGTATGCAATGTTTACCTGACTTATAATTTCATTTCCAAGCGTTCTTGGAAAACGGCTAAGAAGAATGCGTTTTAGAATAGATGGTTAGATTTAGATTTCCAGATAAAAAATTTAATCCCACATACTTTCTAATATAAATACAATCCCCTTTCGAAGATTTTCGAAAGGGGATTAATCTGTCAGTCTCAAAAAGTCCAACCTACTGCAAACTTCATTTGTTTCTCATTACCATTGAATGCAATATCCTTATTGAAGAATTCCATATGATTGCCATATTTGCTGAAATCACCTCCGTATTTCCAATCAAAATTGAATTTCCAAATGTCCAGTCCGATTCCTAATTGCCAACCCAAATCCATTCCTTTGAAATTTTGGGCATAACCGTCATAATCTTTAAGGTCTGATCTGCCTGCGAGGTGCAATCCTCCAATCGCTCCTCCCTGTAAACGCAAAGGCCCGAATTTCACTCCCATGTTCACCGGAAAGGTAATATTGTGATAGGATTCCATAACTGTTTCTGCCAAGGGTCCGGAAGTCCTCAAAAGGTCTTGGATTTCATAATCTGTCCTAGTAGAATTGATGTGTAATTCCGGACGGATGAAGAATCTTTTACCCGTTTTGATGTGCATGAATGCTCCCAAGTTCAAACCAAATTGGGCATCCTTTACATTCATTTTGTAACGTTGGACATTTTCACTATCCAGAACGAATAAATCTCCTGGCTTAATATCAGAAGTGCTGATTCCTGCCTTGATTCCCCAGCTTACTTTTTTCTCATCTTTCTTCTTTCTGAAAATTCCTTTCTTCTCTTTTTTCTGAGCAAATGCCAAAGTGGACACCATAATTGCGAGCAATAATACAATTGACTTTTTCATATGTAAAAGGTTTTAATGATGATGATTTTACATTCTTAATCGAGTATTTCCGAAAAGGAGTCCTTCTTGAAAACATCAAATCATGAATGGATGAAAAAGTAAATTCTATTATCATACAGGTTTGTTTTATGCGGAATTAACGCCCTCGAAATGGATTCTCTTATTTAAGCCTGCATTTTTTGTAATAAGATTAACTAATTTCACATTTATTTAGGAGTTTTGTGGCAATATTGGGATTGAGTAGATTAGAAAATTATGAAAATTAATAAAGCGGAATACACAGCAAGCTATCCGGACATCAGGCAGACTCCTGACAATGGACTACCTGAATATGCTTTCATAGGAAGATCGAATGTGGGAAAATCTTCATTGATCAATATGATTTGCAATAAAAAGGGATTGGCGAAAACATCGCAAAAACCGGGAAAAACACAAATGATAAATTATTTTATCATTGATAATGAATGGTATTTAGTTGACCTGCCAGGTTATGGTTATGCCAAGATTTCAAAAACCAAACGGAATGAATGGCAAAGGATGATAGATGGATATCTTATCCAAAAAAGATCCTTGGTCTGTGCCTTTGTTCTGATAGATGCCAATGTTCCCCCACAAACCAAGGACTTGGAATTTTTGGATTGGTGTGGGAATATGCAGATTCCATTTGTTATTGCCTATACGAAAACGGACAAATCGAAACCTGCAATCATAGAAGAAAACATCAAGGCTTTCCAAGATAAATTATTGGAAAATTGGGATGCATTGCCACAAGAATTCATCACTTCCGCCAATGACAAAAAAGGAGGCGAGGAAATAGTGGAGTTCATACAGGACATGAACAAGAAATTGGGTTTAGATTGAGGTATCATAGGGGCTGATAAATGGATAGCAAAGATAAATACATCATCATTGGAGGCGGTCCATCCGGACTGAGTGGCGCTAAGAACCTCAAGGAAATGGGTATTCCTTTTGATGCGTATGAGGCTTCTTCTGATTTGGGCGGTCTTTGGAATATCAATAATGAGCATAGTACGGTATATGAATCCGCCCATTTGATTTCCTCGAAACGGATGACCGAATTTGCTGATTTCCCCATGAAAGATGAGGTCGCCGATTATCCACACCATTCCGAGTTATTTCAATACTTCAAGGATTATGCAGCACATTTCGGTATAGATAAACATTATATTTTCAATACCAGAATTGAGAAAGTAGAAAAGGAAAATGAGCATTGGAGAGTTTGGACGGACAAGGGAGAATCTCATTTATATAAAGGTGTGATTATTGCCAATGGTTGTCTTTCCCATCCTAACAGACCCAATATCCCCGGCAAGTTCAAAGGGGAATTATTACATTCCAATGTTTATAAGAATCCATCTATTTTTGAGGGAAAAAAAGTATTGGTCATAGGTGCAGGAAATAGCGGTTGTGATATTATAGTGGATGCCGTACACCGTGCGAAACGGGTGGACATGAGTGTGAGGCGTGGTTATCATTTTGTGCCGAAATACATTTTCGGAAAACCTGCCGACACTGTTGGCGGAGTAATAAAACTGCCTCGTTTCCTCAAGCAGAAAATAGATAAATGGTTATTGAATACTTTTTTTGTCATCAATCCACAACGTTTGGGATTTCCGGAACCGGATCATAAATTATATGAATCGCATCCTATTGTGAATACATTGGTTTTGTACCATTTGGGACATGGAGATATTCGGATTCAAAAAGATGTGGTTTCTTTCGATGGTAATACTGTACATTTCAAGGATGGATTTTCCGATGAATATGATATGGTTTTATATGCTACGGGTTATAAATTAAATTATCCTTTTATCGATAAGAAACACTTGAATTGGAATGAGGAAAAGTCTCCGCAATTGTATTTGAATATCTTTACACCGCAACATAATAACTTATTCGTACTCGGCATGGTGGAAGCGACCGGATTGGGTTGGGAAGGCAGGAACAAACAGGCGATTTTAGTTGCTAAATATATTAAGGAGATGGAGGCTAATTCTGAAAAGTCAAAAAAAATGACAAGCCTTTTTCAAAAAGGAATTCCGGATTTAAAAGGTGGATTCAAATATATGGATGTGGACAGGATGGCATATTATGTCCACAAGGATACTTATTTGAAAGCGATTGAAAAGCATATGAAAACATTGGCATAATGACGAAAGAAATAAATGAAAAAGAATGGACTGCCATCAGCGAAACTGAAGTGAGATGGGGCGATATGGATTCTTTCAACCACGTAAATAATACGATTTATTTCAGGTATTTTGAAGCGGCGAGAATTGATTTTTTCCGACTGGTTAAATGGTCTTGGCTAAAAAATGAGGAATCCAATAAAATAGGTCCTATACTTGCGAATACTTCTTGCCAATTTATTTTACCCATTACTTTTCCGGATAAATTAAAAATCGGAATCCGTGCTACAAAAATTGGGAATTCCAGTCTGATACAAGAGTATGAGATCTATTCTGAAAAATTAGGCTTGGCAGCCAAAGGCGATAGTGTTGTCGTTTGTTATGATTTTGAAAATAATAAAAAAACCAACTTTCCGGAAGAGTTGAGAAAAAGGATTTTGGAAGTGGAAGTACTTGATATTTAATTTACAATACAACATAATAAGCCACTAGCCTATCTCCTACTGTTGTCACTAATAAATATTCATTATTTTTTATTTCCATCAATTCAAAACCAGACGCTCCCTCTAAGGGAAAGCCTTTTTTCATTATTCCATGTTCATTCAATAAGTAAACTTTACCCTTATATTCCAAGCCTAAGAATGATTTTCCATTTCTCCTATCTACTGAAAAAACATCATCAATTTTATAATCAAGATTCTTTTCCCATTTTTTTAAAAACGTATTCTCTTCATATGAATGAACACTTATTTTATTCCCGTTTAGGAACATATAATCTTTTCTTCCATCTCCCAAAATATCAGAATAAATAAATGTTCCATTCCCACTTCCCAAAGACAAATGAAAAACATCTCCACTCTTATTTATTATTTTCAATTTCCCTTTAGTATTTGATAAAACAATTCTTTCTGCCAAAGGGTGGTTATCTATGTGTATTTCTCCTAAGAATTCTTCCTCTAAAGGGACCGGATTAAAACGACGTTGCGCTTCCCTGTCCAATGAAACTAATTCATTATTTTTATCAATAAATAAAATATGGGACTCTTTCTCTCCTGCCAAAAAACTAATCGGATATTTGGCAACACCAACATCCACTAATGGATTCCAATTCGGAATCGGCTTTCCTTTTTTAGTCAGATCAAATCCATAATAATTTCCGTTCTCACAATTTACAAAACCATAAA
>JAHDHJ010000092.1:0-11018 GCA_020631375.1 Saprospiraceae bacterium
CGAAAAAGCCGTCGGCAGGAATGACTGTTCCATCAGGAATAACTATAGTCCAGTCGCCGTCAGTCACCATAAGGCATGAAAGATCTGTTCCGGGAGCGCCAGCTATTTCAATTGCTTCACAAGTAGTATTTCCAGAGCCGTCATTTCCAGAAGGATCATACAATACCTCATTCAATACAGGCCCTCCTGTAGGTGCAGGGGGAGCTGCAGGGATAGGTATGGTTATACATCCTAATAGAGGGTCGGATGCAGGGTTAGGAGTAGCTCCGGAACTAGGTACTTCATACCAACATATTTGCCCTCCCTGTGGTAAGTCGGTTCCATCCAAACATAAATCAATAGTCGTACCTGGGCAGACAGAACCATTTGCTTGAGTTCCTGTATTGACTAGTGCCGATGGGCATATGGGAGCTGCTTCGCAATTATCCAAAACAATGAGTTCAACATTACTAAACAGACAGCCTGAGCCATCACTTACAACAATAGTATATGAAGGTGTAGGAATTGCACCATCACTAGGTAGCTCAAAGATTCCTGTTGTATTTGTGGAAACCAAGGTGGTTGCGGGGTTGTCACTATATAATGAATATGATAAATTTGCTCCACCTGTCACAAAACTGGATGCATTTATCAATCCGGCAACGGCATCGCCGGCGTCACAATCAATTGTTCCATCTCCTACAATAGCCAGAGTTTCATATACAACAATGGACATGTCAGTCCTTGTGTAGCATTCATTACCACTAGTAATGGATCCGCTACCGCAGCAGTTGCTATAATCATCCCATTGCAAGGTGAAATCATGTGTCCCTGCAGGTAATGTACCTGTAGTATAAGTCATTGTTGTGATTCCAGTAGCAGCATTTTCTACAAATGTTGCCCATTCTTGTACTCCTTCGGCACCGGGAGCAGCGTTGGGGTCTGTGGCAGGTGCCAAAATATAGGAACCTATTTGTAAATTTTCGACTCCGGAATACACATCCATTTCATCTGATACATTCTGATAATTATATACTTCCAGTGTAAATACGACTGCTCCGGGAGCACATAATGATGTATTGTCAGCTACAAATGACCATGCTTGTGTATCGTTGGTATATCCGGGCGTAGGGTGGTCTGTGGTTGTCCATTGTGTGGCAGCGGCTACAGGATCGGTTCCGCTGCCGATTAGGGCAGTCTCAGAATCCAAAACAGCTCCTGTAACATCGCTACCTGGGGTGGTTGCCCTGACATATGAGCTATTGCAGCCTTGCTGAAGGTCTCCGATATTTGTCCAAACGGAACTTGTGTAATTTGCATCTCCTACAAAATCAGGCATATAATGGGAAGCAGTAAAACCGCATGCTGAACCAGGAACGACAGGGACCCCAGTTGCTGCGGCTCCGTCCCCACGAATGCCTGCTGTTCCTAATGTATAGCCTACTCCATCCCCATTTGATGATGCAACATTATCTGCATTGCCGGTAGCACCTCCTGCCCAATAAACGGCATCTTGGATTTCATAATAATCATCTCCTCCGAAATTTACAATATCATCTGAAAACAGCACGATATTATCACCGTCTGCAAGACCGGCATTATCTATGGTGAAGCCTGTTTTGCCTGGGTCATAATTTGCGGAATTAGCAGCATCGCAAACATCAAAAGCTAGGACGTCTCCGCCATTTGAGGTGAAATCAGGATTTTGGTCCAGATTAGGAAAGTCACATTCGTCGCATGCGAGTCCGTTTGTTGAGCCTTGTATTCCAACACCTCCTTGGAAGCCTGCTACGTCTTCCGCACAATAAACAAGGACTAGCCCTGATGCGGGAATCGTTGTTCCTGATGGAAAAGTAAAAGCCCATTCGCCATTGGTGACTAGCCAACAACCTATGTCTGTTCCTGCGGGACCAGCTAGCTCTACAATACCATCGTTTACTCCATCGGACTGCCCTGAATCGCCTGAGAGTTCGTTAAATACAACATCTTGTGCTGTTATCAAGATGGGGTAAATAAAAATTAAGAATAGTAGTATTTTTCTCATAATTTAGTGGTTGTATGAATTAATTAAATGAGTTAGTTGGGTCTATGAATAGTTTTTGTTTTAAAAATCCAACTGGGCATTAAGCCTTTATTTAATGGATTAGTCTTGTTTTTTGAAGAGGGGGGACGAAAAATTATAGCCTAATTAATTTTATAATTTTTTCGATCTAATTAGTAAAATAATTTTTGAAATCACTCAAAAGGAAATTAGGTTATGATAAAGATAATGAATCCAATAAAATATAAGGAGATTTGGTCGTTATTAACAATTAAATAAAGTGGTTTTTGCTTGGTGTTCCATGTCACGAGGTTTCTTTTTTAGTTCATATTTCTTTAATTATTAACATGTTATTTGTAATAATTCTTTTGAATGAATATAGGCGTATATTTATGTATATGTTAAAAATGTGACTGTATTAAATTGTTGTTTAGTGACTTGTGGTGATATTTTATGGAGTGCTGTTTTTGGTAGAACTAGTCTGTTCAAAATCACATTGTAATTTTTTCCTTTATGAAAACAGTCTATAATAAAAAAGTATTCTGATGTTTCTTAGGAATGTAGTATATTGTAAGTATGGCAAGAAGATATACAGCAGGAAATATAATGGCAAATGCAGCCCAAAGGTCTAGGGAAGAATTGGAGCATGTTGGAAAAAATCATTTTTCTTCTTTTCTTCTTTTGGTTTTTTATATTGTAGGGGTTATAGGGATACTTATTCCAATCCATTCTAGTTTTATTTTATTAACACCATTTATGCTGTTAATTTCCCTTTGTATTGTGCTGTACAATCATGTGGATTGGAATGTGAAAACCATTGTTTTTTTGATTTCAATTTTCGTAATGGGCCTTTCCGTAGAAATTATAGGAGTTCGGACAGGCTTGGTTTTTGGGAACTATGAATATGGAGAAGTCTTGGGCCCAAAAGTAATGGGAACTCCTTTGATGATTGGGGTGAATTGGCTTATCCTTATCTATTGTTGTGGAGCTGCATTGAATCAGTTTTTGTCAAAAAGAAATGTTTTTTTTAAAAGCTTTATTGGGGCATTATCACTGGTCAGTCTTGATTTGTTAATTGAGCCTGTGGCTATGATTCATGGGTTCTGGTCTTGGGGTGAGGACAATCTGGTTCCTCTCCAAAATTACTTGGCGTGGTTTATTATTTCCTTTGTTTTTCTGCTGTTGTTTAATCTTGCTTTAAAAGATATGAAAAATAATGCTGCCTTGACATTATTCAATCTCCAATTTATTTTCTTCCTTGTTTTGGGGATTGATTGGTTTTAAATTATGGGATGTTCTTACAATAATCCTTGAACAATCAGGATTATTGTAAGTTTGCAAAGTGATTAAAAGCATGAGGTGAAATTGGGGTCGGTTTGATATACCTTGCTTTCCAAAGCGGATTGAACATTTTCGGGAAGATTAGAAAATAAATCGTAGCCTGTTTTGCTTTCTATATCATCTACTGTAGTGATGAATAAGGGGTCATTCCAATCATAGGCCTCCACATCGTTTGTGTTCGGAATGTCAATCGCTATTATCGTGCTTTGGGAATCGATGAAATCCAAATCATTATCATCCCCTTCTTCTATAGCGATGGCTACTTTCCAAATGGATTCCGGTACGGTGATTTCATTATCACCATCTATGATTTTGTCCTTGTACCCGAAAAAACCTTCTCCACCGACACCATAGTTTCCCATAATGACATAGAGTTCCATTCCTTGATTTGCCAAATATCTAAGATAGCATTCCCAAACAACCCAAATCTGTTGATTATGATCAGGGGCTTGTGGAACCATATTGGTCATGAAAAAGGTTGCGGAATTAAAATTATCCGAACAAAGCCTATCTGCGGAGGGACAATTGTGCCCTCTGTCAAAACCACTGTTGCTGTAACTACTGCTATTAGGAGTGTACCAATCCGAGGGCAAAAAGGGATTCGCTCGAAAGTCATCTTGTCTGTTTCCATCCCCAGTGAACCATTCTGTACTCAAATGCCAACTTACCCAATTTGGGATGCCTTTGTCCCTATTGTAGGAAACAGTATATTCATCCATTTCCAAAAGGTAATTATTAGGCATGTTTTCATTTGTTTGGGCGCCACTTGGGTTTCCTAGCAAAAGATGTCTGCTTGCCAAATCGCCTGTTGGACAAAATTCTGCGATGTTGTTATTATTGTTAGCATCATCATCCCTGCAAGAGGAAATGAAGATGATTAGGATTATTGTTGTAATGTAGCTAATTCTATTCATAAGTAAGTAAATTTCACACGGGTGTCAAATGTAAGGAATTGTAATATGACTTCAAAGGTTTTTTATAATCATGTCATTTCAATTCATCTTTTAAGAAGAAACCTGTATGGCTTTTTTTTGTTTTGGCGACTTTTTCCGGAGTTCCTTCTACCACTACCGTTCCGCCTCGTCTGCCTCCTTCCGGCCCCATGTCTATGATGTGATCGGCTACCTTGATGACATCCATATTGTGTTCAATTACCATAACGGTATTTCCTCTGTCAACTAATTTATCCAAGACTTTCAGGAGTTGTTTGATGTCTGCGAAATGTAGTCCTGTAGTTGGTTCATCTAAAATATAAATTGTTTTTCCTGTGTCCCTTTTTGAAAGCTCTTCGGATAATTTCACCCTTTGTGCTTCGCCTCCTGAAAGGGTTGTTGCTTGCTGCCCGAGAGTGATATACCCCAGGCCTACGTCTCTAAGGGTTTTCATTTTCCGATAAATGGAGGGAATACTTTCAAAAAAATCAGTCGCTTCATCTACCGTCATGTTGAGGACATCGGAAATGTTTTTTCCTTTGAACATAATTTCTAGGGTTTCCCTGTTGTAGCGTTTTCCTAAACAGGTTTCACAATCCACATATACATCCGGAAGGAAATTCATTTCTATGACCCTTTTTCCTCCTCCTTTACAGACCTCGCATCTGCCTCCTTTTACATTGAAAGAAAAACGTCCGGTTTTATAACCCCGTATTTTTGATTCGGGAATATTGGAAAACAAGTTTCTTATATGCGTGAATACACCAGTATAAGTAGCTGGATTGGAACGAGGTGTCCGACCAATGGGAGACTGGTCGATTTCTATGACCTTGTCCAAGTGTTCCATCCCTTTTATTGCCTTATAAGGCAATGGGTTTTTCTTACTGCGATAGAAATGTTTTTTCAGTATAGGGTAGAGTGTTTCATTGATTAATGTGGACTTCCCGCTACCTGAAACACCGGAAATGCAAGTGAATGTTCCTAAGGGGATTTTGATGTTTACATTCTGTAAATTATTACCGTAAGCCCCTTTGAGTTCTAAAAATTCTCCATTGCCTTTTCTTCTTGTTTTTGGTATCTCTATCTGAGCTTTGGAATTCAGGTAGGAAGCCGTAATTGTGGTTTTATCCAAAAATATACTAGGGTGTCCCTGTCCCACGACTTCTCCCCCATGCTTTCCCGCACCAGGACCCAAATCTATAAGGAAATCGGATGCGAGCATGATGTCTTTGTCGTGTTCCACAACCAAAACGGTATTCCCAATGTCTGTCAATTCCCTTAGTGCTTCTATTAATTTTTGGTTATCTCTTTGGTGCAAACCAATGCTGGGTTCATCTAAGATATAGGTGATTCCGGTCAGTTGAGAACCAATCTGAGTAGCTAGCCTGATGCGTTGTGCTTCGCCTCCGGACAAGGTTCTGGCGGGCCTGTTTAGTGTTAGGTAATCCAACCCGACATGGAGTAAGAAACCTACCCGAAGCCTAAGTTCCTTAATGATGTCCTTGGCGATGATATTTTGTCTCTTATTCAGTTTTTCCGCTATTTTTCCAACCCAATCCTGCAATTCGGACAAGTCCATTTCGCTTAATTCGGAAATATTCTTTTCTCCTATTTTGAAGTGAAGTGATTCCTTTTTCAGTCTTTGACCTTCGCAAATATTGCATTCTTTTGTGGACATGAAAGCTTCTGCCCATCTCCGGACACCTTCGGATGATGTGTCATTGTACCAGCGGGTCAACATATTGACTAAGCCTTCATTCGCTAGATGGTAGTTATAATCGCTGCCTTTTCCGAAATTCATTTTTGAAACCATTTTTTCATTTCCTCCATATAGGATAGTTTGGATGGCTTCTTTGTCAATATCTTTGATAGGAGTGGCAAAAGAAAATTTATATTCTTTTCCAAGAACTCTTAATTGTTTGAAAGAGTAATTGTCCCTTACTTCCCCTAGGGGAGCTATCCCTTTGTCGTTTATGCTTTTAGTGTCGTCAGGGATGACGAGTTCTAAGTCAACTTCTTGGATACTCCCCAATCCTTTGCAATTCGGACAAGCTCCATAAGGAGAATTGAATGAGAACGCATTGGGAGATGGTTCTTCGTATGAAATTCCCGAATCGGGACACATTAGGTTTTTTGAATATTGGGAAATGCTATCTGCTTCCAAGTCCTTGACCATGATAAGTCCTTTGCCCAGTTTTATTGCAATTCTGAGCGAATTTACAATCCTGTCCTTTCTTTCTTTGGACACTTTTAACCTGTCTAGGACTAATTCTATGTCATGGACTTTGTAGCGATCTATCTGCATGCTGGGAACCAAGTCCATAATTTCACCATCAACCCTTATTTTGGTGTATCCTTGTTTTCTGTATTGGTCAAACAATTCCCTATAGTGCCCTTTCCTTCCCCTTACCAATGGAGCAAGTATGGCGACTTTCTTATTGGCGTAATTGTCTAGGATGTGGTTCACGATTTGTTCTTCGGTGAATTTGACCATCTTTTTCCCTGTATTGTAGGAATATGCATCCCCGATCCGTGCATATAAAAGCCTAAGGAAGTCGTAGACTTCTGTAATTGTACCTACAGTGGATCGTGGGTTTCGTCCTGTTGTTTTTTGTTCAATGGAAATGACGGGACTTAAGCCTGTTATCTTTTCAACATCAGGACGCTCCATGTCCCCGATGAATTGTCTTGCGTAGGCAGAGAAAGTTTCCATGTATCTACGCTGTCCCTCGGCATAAATTGTATCAAATGCCAAAGATGATTTTCCACTACCTGAAATTCCTGTAACAACGACAAGTTTGTTTCTTGGTATTTTAACATTTATATCCTTAAGATTATGGACTTTGGCTCCAGTGATATTAATATTGTCTTTTAGATTATTAGTATCAAGTTTTTTATTCATTATAAATAGTAATATATGATATGTATATATTAAAAATATTAATTATGTTATATTGTTTTAGGCGTGGTTTTTGAAGTGTTAAGGTTTTGTGAACCAGGTTTTTCCGTTAGTAAAATGTTAGTAAAAGGATTGACTCTGCACATCATTGGCACAATTATTGGCGCGTCAATGATTATGTTGTACTTTCCATTTTGGTTTTTCTGTAAATGAAACATACAAAACTAAATGATGGTTATTATAAATGCGAAAGTTTTTATGTTATGATGTCAAATAATCAAGTGTTGAGGCTGTTTGTTCTATTTTTTTGGGTTTTGTTTATGGCTACATCTTGTCAAGAAACTAATCTTGAGGAACAAAACCCGATTCTGACAGTATCTAATGAAAAAGAATTGGGGAATAGATTGTATGATATTTCCATGTCAACTCTAAATACTCTGGATAGAAGTGAATATGCAGATTTATATAATTATTTAGAATCTGCGATGAATATGGCAATTATCAATACTAGAATCAAAGATAAGTTTGATTGGGGGATATTGGTGTATGAGGATTATGATAATTATAATATTTTTTCATTGCCGGGAGGAAAGGTGCTGATAAGTACAGGAATGTTGACACATTTACAGTCGGAACATCAATTAATGGCGATTCTTGCGCATGAAATTTATTTTGCAGATAGAATGGATCAGAATGATACGGATGATTTAAGTTTGGTAATGCAAATGTTGAAATTGAAATTCGGGGAGTATGGTACCAAAACATTTTTGGAAGTAATTGATGGGACTTCTGAGACTGGAAGTGATATGATAATTTATATCCGAGATATTGTTTACGAGCCATATCAAGTTTTCTCTGCTGATGATTTTGCCTTGGGGACGATTTGTGAAAATTATCTGTACTCCCCTTATGGTTTGGAGGAAGTATTGGGATTGGGAGTTGATTTATCTGAATTCATTTGGTTGGATAATAGACCCCCGGGGAGATTGTCCCAAGGAGGAGAGGGAATTTACACCTTGCAAAATAGATTTGATAATATAGTAAGCTGGTATGCAGGATGTGGAAATGAAAATGTAGATCAGTACATAACAAGATATAATTCTTTTATCGATCCATTGAGGTAGTGGATTAGAGAGAGAAAAAACACTAAATATTTTATAATCCATTGCCAGTTGACATGACTGGCAATGGATTTGCTAGTTTAAACATTTGTGACTATGATACGTTCTAAAATAAACTTTTTTTTAGTCTGTTTAGCATCCCTATTCATATGTGTTTCCTGTCAGACTGAAAACTTGGATGATTACAATCCGGTACTTATCGCGGCTGATGAGAGAGAATTGGGAAATGCTCTTTATAAAACTGTTATAGACAATCCAACAGAATTCGAATTATTGGATCCCGTGGCTTATTCTAGTGTTTATGGTTATTTGGAAGAAGCTTGGGATATGGTTAAAAACCAAACAGTGATAAGAGATTATTTTGATTGGCAAGTTTTGGTTTTTAATGATGACACGACCCTTAGGGCCTTTACGATGCCTGGTGGAAAATTCGGGATTTCAACAGGGATGCTTAAACATTTATCTAAGGAACATCAATTATTTTCGCTCATGGCACATGAGGCTTATTATAATGATAGGGTCAACCAGAATTCGACAGATGCTTTGAGTTTGGCGATGGAGAAATTGAAGTTCATGGTTTCTGTAAATGATGGAGTGGGAACGAAAATTTTCAAGGATGTAATCAATGGCAGTTCCGATATGAATGTAAGCATGGTTTATTATTGCATGGAAATGGATTATGATCCCAAAAGAGTTTTTGAGGCGGATGAATATGCTATAACAAGAATTCTTTGTCCTCATACTTATTCTCCTATGGGGATAAAGGAAATAATACTAGAAGCTCAACAAAACACACTAACCAATTTTCATTGGATGAATAAGCGTCCACCGAGTATTGCCGTGAATACTGATAATGTCTATACTTTGGTACAAAGGGAAAATAATCTATTAGAATATGAATCTACAGTTCTGAATTCTTCGGATTGTGAAAATAGCGAGGATGCAATAGATACCGACGATTATTTGGATATGATGTCGGCTCTTCCATAGGAATAGAGAATGGATATTTTACCCGATGGTTTTTATATTCAAGAACCCAACTCGCCACGCCAAGGCGTGGGTTTGTTCACCTTGAAATACTGTTCAGATGGAGTGTTTCAGGTGAACAAACACCTGAAACGGCAGTTATTTTAAAAAACATCGGGTAAAGTAGGGAATAGATATTCCCCATTCCTATAGTATGAGTTGTAAGAATAATTTTTACAAAGCAGATTTGAATTGATTTAAAAATCTAACATCATTTTCGAATAATAACCGAATATCGTTAATTCGATATTTCAACATGGCGATTCTTTCCACTCCCATTCCGAATGCGAACCCCGTGTATTTTTGTGAATCAATTCCACAATTTTCCAATACCTTCGGATCTACCATCCCGCATCCGCCGATTTCTACCCAAGTTGTATATTTACAAACATTACAACCATCGCCACCACAAATAAAACAAGAAATATCCACCTCCGCACTAGGTTCTGTGAAAGGGAAATAAGAAGGTCTCAAACGGATTTTAGTTTGATGTCCGAAGACTTCTTTTGCAAAATATTCAATAGTCTGCTTCAAGTCGGAAAAGGAAACATTCTCATCTATATACAATCCTTCTACCTGATGGAATTGGCAGTGTGCCCTTGCGGAAATGGTTTCATTCCGATAAACCCGTCCCGGGAAAATTGCCCTGATGGGAGGTTTCTGGTTTTCCATCGTTCTGATTTGGACGGATGAAGTATGCGTCCTCAAAAGCTTTTCCGTATCATGCAAAAGATAATATGTATCCTGCATGTCCCTTGCCGGATGATCTGCCGGAGTATTTAATGCAGTGAAATTATGCCAATCATCTTCAATCTCTCGGTCTTGGGCTACCGTGAAACCTATTCGGCTAAATGTCTCCACAATTTTATTCATGATAATGGATACCGGATGCCTCGTGCCGACGCTCAATGGTTCGCCAGGTGCAGTTAAATCCAATGAATTGGCTTCTGCTGCTTCATCTGCTTCAGCAACTTTGCTTTTGACGGATTCCAGCTTTTTTTCGGCAGCTTCTTTTACTGAATTCACCAACTGACCGAATTCTTTTTTGCGTTCATTCGGGACGTTTCTGATTTCTCCGAAAAGAGGTTTCAGAATGTTTTTAGAACCAAGGTATTTGATGCGGAATTGTTCCGTTTCTTCAGCAGAGGATGGATTAGTGTTTTCTATTTCGGCCAAAATGACCTTGACTTTGTCGAATATTTCCTGAGCCATTACTTTCTTATTGGATTTCTATATTTAAAAACCAAGACTTACAAACTGTGGTTTGTAAGTCTTGGCGGACAAAGATAATACCTTAAAAAAGGATTACCATATTATATTAGAACTAAAAAATCAGAACTTAAGTTCTTCGAGACGTTCTTTTACCATTTTAACAACACCTTGTTGGACAGAAACTTCTTCAGTTGTTACTTGCTGATCCTTGATGTTTTGTTCGATATTAGCTTCTGCTTGGGCAATTTTCGCTTTGGCATCTTCAATTTCCTTATGGTATCCTTCCTTATCTTTTTGGAGGTTCAATAATTTTTTCTCCAATGATTTTTGTTTCTTTTCTTCTGCTTTCAACTCTTCTTCCGTTTTAGCGATAGCAACTGAAATGGCAAACTTCATAAGGAATTTTTCACCCTCATTGTATTTGTCACCGTGATCTTCTGAGTTGAGATAAGCACCACCAAGATCAA
>JAHDHJ010000092.1:11028-14948 GCA_020631375.1 Saprospiraceae bacterium
ATGGTTACATTTACATTCTCACCCAAATCTGCAAATTTTGCATAAATATCTACAGTATTTGCCCCTCCAATGGATGTCAATTCGGCATCATCAGTGAAGGTTTCATTGAGCTTCTTTATGTTTTTGGTCTTTCCTTTATTCGTGTTTTTCTTAATGTATTTTGCCCATACTTTTTTGGCTAGTTTCGAGTCTGCATTCGGTATGTCGAGACTAAGGGAATTATTAGCTCCTTGACTCATCGAGCGACTACCCTCTTCGATTTGTGCTTGGATTTGGAAGCATCCAAAAAGAAAAAATATTAGAGTGATAAAAATTTTCATATATGATTATTATTTGATTCGGGGGTAAATATACTCACTTTTTGAGCAGCTAACTGTTGCGAAAGCGTTAATGGTGAAAATTCAATCAGCTTATTCCAAAGAAGGTTTTAAGAAGAAGTATTTTTTTCTAACTCTTTTATTTTGATGTGATAATCGTATTTGGGCGTTTCAAGGTATAATTTATTGTAAATATCTTTTCCTTGTTTTCTGTATTCTTCCGCTTTGGGGATATTTTCGGAAGTACCTAATATGTAAAGGGCCTCTGCCTTGTCATGATCGCTTTTTGCTTTTTCAAGGCTGTCTTTCAGGACTTCTAGTGCTTCTTCCTTGTTTCCATGTTTCAATTCCACTTGCGCCCTCTTTATGGTTGTGAAATAAATCAATTCCTCATTACCAATCTCATCGGCAATTTCATCTGCCCGTTTTGAAAATTCACGCGTTTTCTTAGAGTCTAGATTTACATTGAGTGAAAGCTGTATCATTCTCAAAAGAATCATGACCAGCAACCTTTTGTTGTCAATGTCCTCGCATATTTTTATCCCTTTATTGTAGAGGGATCTTGCTTCCTCGTAATTTTTCTTATGGAAATAGGCATCTCCCAAAGAACCCAAAGCACTGGCAATTCCTTTTTGATAATTTAATTCTTCCGAAAGGACTAGTTGTTCCGAAAGGTGTTCTATCGCTTGATCCAATTCTCCTTTTTCCAGACATAAGTCACCCACAAGTCCTAAAGTAATGGATGTTCCTTGCTTGTCACCAAGTTCCCTACAAATTTTTAAATCCCGGTCGTATAACTCTGTTGCCGTTTTAAAATGTCCCTTTTTTACCAATAACTTACCCATGCAGCCGAGAGCAATCGCAATGAGGAATTTATTACCAAGGTCTTCGCATTCTTTCAATCCTTTTTGGTAGCATTCCATTGCTTTGTCATTGTCTCCTTGCTCGAAATAGACGATACCCAAGTAGATACTAATGTTGGCTACGCCCAATTTATTCCCATCCCGGTCACATTGTTCCAAATGTGGGAGCATATTGGAAATGGCTTCTTCATATTTCCCTTGGTTCATTAGGGCAAGTCCCAGATTGGAAACGATTCCGAAATTATTGTCATGAAGCCCTAGGTCGGAACTGATTCTAAGGCTTTCTTTGAAGTAATCCTTGGCTTTTTCGTATTCGCCTTGTCGGAAAAAGACATTGCCCAAGCTTCCATAAACTTTGGACATTCCGATTTCGTCCTCTATTTCTTCAAAGAATCGGGCAGCTATTTCCAAGTACTTTTTGGCTTCGTCATATTGACCTTTTAATGTCAATAAATTTCCCAAATCATTATTGGCTCTGCCTAATAAAAGCTTGTCACTGGAAGAACTGGCTAATGCCAAGCCGTTCTGAAGTACCCTTTCACTTTCGTTCCAATCTCCGATGAGTACAAGGATGTCCGCTTTTTTGAGCAATGTTTTTACATAGGAGGGCTGTTCCTTTATGTGGTCCAGACTATCTGCCAATTTATCATAATATGAAATGGCTCGGAGATTCTGAAAATTATTCTTAGCGTAATCACCTGCTTTTTCCAGATATATATTCATTTTTTTCTTAGCTCCTGCTTGTTCGTAATGGAAAGCAAGGTCGGCATACCTTTCTTCGATATGTTCAGAATATAAACGCTCTATTGTTTCCGCAATCAGGCGGTGCAATTCCCTAAGCCTAGTTCGGAGTTGCATATCATAAACGGCTTCCCTAAGTAGGGAATGCTTGAAGATGTATCGGATTTCATTAACTGCTTTCCATATTTGCCCTTTCTCAGCAGTTTCTATTTGCTCTTGGAGGAGCAATTTTGTATTCCCATTCCTTTTGACGAATTCTTTTTGGGTTTTCATCACTTCGTTCAATACAAGCACTTCGAATTCCCGACCGATTACAGCAGCGGCTTTTACGGTTTCCTTTACCAAGTTAGACAACCGATCTATTCTTGCCATCAATACGGCGTTGATAGAACCGGAAATTTTTATGTTCTTGTCCTTAATGTCCCAAAGGTCATTTTTCTTACGTAACAAATTACTTTCAGAAAAGTATTCCAACACTTGTTCGGTGTAAAAAGGATTGCCATTAGTGGTTTTTACCAAAAGTTTTTTGAACTCCTTGCTAATATTCCCCCCAAGTTTTGCAATGGCAAATTCTTCTATGGATTCCGGGGAAAGGATATTCAAATCCACTTCGATGAAAGGCATGTTTTCGGGTAAGTCATTTTGAAAGAAAACAGGCTTTGAACCATCTTCCTCATTATAACGGGAAGTAACAACGAGGCAAGCGGGATATTGTCTCATGACATTGACCAATTGACTGAGCAATGCCTTGGTGCTTTCGTCAAACCAATGTCCGTCTTCGACTTCCAAAACGAAAGGTGTAATCAAGGCCTCGGCTTTGAGGATATTGATAAAGGAGGAAATCGTATTTTGATGCCGTCCTTTGGCATCTAATTGTGTCCAAAGGGAATTTGTATAATAAAGTCCTAATCTGGCAGCAATCACCGTTTTGGTTCTCATGAGTTCCCGAATGATTTCATCCAATTCGGGATGTTCCATTAGCCTGAGTTTGCTAAGGGAAATGAGTTCATTGAACCTACGTTCAAAGACTTCTTTATTGGCGTCATAATTTTTTTCGGGTGATTGTTCAAAGAAATTCTTGAACAAATAGACAAAGGGATTGAACGGTTTTTGTAAAATTTGGTCTGCTTGGCAAGTATGCCAATTCAAACTCCCTTCGTTTTGTAAGGCGGCTTTCGTTTCGTAAGCCAATCTGCTCTTCCCGATTCCCGCTTCTCCATAAACCACAGCAACACCGGCAAATTGATTGTCAAAAATCGTTTTGCCAAATTGTACTAATTGATTCAATTCCTTGTCACGACCAATCATTTTTCCGGAATAAAAAGCTTTTTGTTCTTCTCTTCCTATAAGTTTAAAAGTAGAAATTGACCCTTCGAAACCTTTGTATAAAATATCTCCTTTGTGCTTGAATCCAAAACCTTTTTCCTTATTGATATTTTCATCAACGAGAATTTCTCCCCAATCCGCATAAACCATCAGGCGAGCTGCGAGGTTGACCGTATTTCCAACAGCAGCATATTGGCATCTGTGTTCTCCTCCAATGATTCCGGTATAGACCATGCCCGAAGTCATTCCTATCTTATATTCCAAAGTGGATTTTTTCTGTACGGTTTTTAGTTCGTCTTTAAGGGAAAGAATGAATTCCAACGCCCGTCCCCCATTGTCACCATAAGTAGTCGGTGCTCCGAAAAAGCCTACAATTACTCCGCCCTTATCACCAAAATCTATTTCTTTGAAATAGCCCGAAAAATTATGGAATTGTTCCCTTACAATAGTTGCGAATTCATTAAAAATGGAAACATCATTTATATTTTTGAAAGAAATGAAAACAGAAATGACTTCGCGATATTCTCCGGAATCCCCATATTCTATAATACTATCCGGAAGAAAAGGGTTTAAATCTTCTTTACTGAGTTCAGGAATATCATAAAATTGTTTTTCTCTGGGACCGGGCTGGGATTCTATAACCTTATAATATCCTTCATCAATTTTGGAACAG
>JAHDHJ010000093.1 GCA_020631375.1 Saprospiraceae bacterium
TCTCTAATTGTTTCGTGTTCGTGGAATTACCCGATTAAATACCTTGAAACACTTATGTTTTTTAAAGAAAACTATAAGCCCAATAGATAAATATAGCTTGGAACGGCAAACGTATCAATGTAGGGATAACAGCTTTTCCTTTTCGTTTGGCTTTGATAAAATGATAAATATTTGCAGGAAAGACAGCAATCAATAATGCAATGATTCCCCAAACTGCATAAAATCTGATGCTTGGAAAAAACAAGGCAATCCCTAAAATAATTTCAATACAGCCTACGATCATATTTACCTTTTCGGGAAAGGGGACCCAAGGCGGCGTAATCGCCAAAAAGAATTTCGGATTTCGAAAATGGCTAATTCCTGCGAAGATATAAAGGGAAGCCATGAGGATGAGGGAAATTAATTTTATGTTTGGCAATTTGTATGGATTATTTTTAAGGATTAATTAGAATATTATATTTCATGTGATAGTGTTTTAATTGTTCTTCGGTCATGATTTTTTCCATCATTTATCTTCTGAATTTGTCTAATAACCAATCCAAAGGATCGTTTATTAATATTATTAATATCCATCCTGATGCAGGGATCATAGTTAATGGTAAATATTTGATACCCATAATGTTGAGGAAGAGATTTAGGGTAGCACAGCAATATACGAATACCAGAAAAATAGTAAATATTTTACTCTTTAATTTATCTTCGCTTCCACTTATGACGATACTAATAATGGCATATGCCGAAAGGAACATTCCTGTTGTTATTCCCCTGAAATCATTGCTTATAAAAAAATAAAAACCAGCTAAAAGTGCTAATTGAATACTGGCTAGAATATAATTTCTATAAGAAAAAAGAGACATTGTATTGCTCTTCCATATTTTTTTACTTAATCCCCATCTTATTAATGGTGCTATAATCCAAATGAAGCCATTCAAACTGAAACCTATAATGGCAAATAAATATCCGAACATAGCCCAATTAGTATTTTCTTCAGAACTGAAGGCTATAATAATCATTAAGAAAATGAATACAAAAAGGGGGCGGAGAGGATCAGGGATACTATTGAAAAAATAATATTTTGAATATAATAAACGAAAAGGAAAATATCTGACAAGGATACTATTAAGATAAGCCACTCTTGTTTCGTCGTCGTGCGGATCAAGGCTTAATGATGTTTTAAAATGACTTTCAGCTTTTCGTGGATTCATATTCCCAAGGGCAATCTTTCCACTGTGATAATGTGCGAATGCATTTAGGGGATTGCTTTCCAATGCCCTTTCTATATTTTCTTGTGCTTTGGAATGATTGAAATGGTAGTTTTCCAATATGCTTTTATAAGTCAATGCCTTGGCATTATTAGGTTCTAATTCAATGGCTTGGTCTGCTAGTGATTTACATTTCTTATAATCATTCAAATGCCAATGTAATTGGGCTAAGGCTAAGATATAATCTACATGTTCAGGAAATTCATTCAATGCAATTTCAAAATGATTTTTTGCTTTTTGATATTGAGATTTTTCCGAATAAATTTGTCCCATAGCAAAATGTGCCAGACTCTCATTCGGTTCCTGCGACAATACTATTTTTGCCCATTTCTCCAAATCCCTATTATCTGTTTCTGTATTTAATTTACAAAGCAACATTAATCTTTTAGCGGGAAAATGATCGGGTTCCAGATTTAATACATCTTCTAATTCCTTAATGCATAACTTAAAACGACCAATATCAGAATAATGTTGGGCTTTTAAAAATTGTTTGTTGACGGACTCGTTCAAGATGACTTAGAATTAATGATCAGGTTTTCAAGCAACTTTCCCACTTCCATTACAAGCTTTGCAATGATTTTTTTCTCCTCTTGTACCTTTCCAATATCCATTTCCTGCACAATAGTCACATCTGTTTCTGTTGCTCAATGCGATGACTTGTAGATACATGAAATACAATATTCCGAAAACGATAATTACGATAAGTATTCTTGGGAGCATATTCAATTATTTTAAAATCAAAAATAGGATTATTTTTCGTGAACCCAAATTTGCTCCTCACTAAAAATCAAGGGACGGCTATTATCCTGTTCTCCTTTTTTTAATTGTCCGATAAGTTTTTTCATGGAAGTTTGTAGAGCTGCCAATGTCCATTTTCCGAAAAGGGTATGACCGGCTTCATAACGTTGTAGCATATATTCCTCTTGCGTAGTGACATATCCGGCATAGGCATTGGCATAAGGCGAAAGTATGGTTTATACCATAAGTTGCCAAACCTTCTTTGAGTGTTTTCCGTAATCGTCTTCCCGCAACAGTTGTGATTTCCAACGGTATTCCAATAATGGCGATATTTCCCAAAACAAAAATCTGCAAAGGTAAACGACTAATAATCCAGGGTTTGGTTTCGGCTTTATTTGCCCTTTCGGCAATTTTTATATTGGCGATTATTTTTTCAATAGCTCCGGGAATTGGTATGTCTCCTCCGCTGTCCAACCAAGCGAATTGCCCTTTGCTAGTTTCAATAATAATATCTTTAGGACTTTGGGTTTTGTATTTTAATTCGATATAATCTTTTATTTCTTGCTTCGTATTTTCATCTTTTAGTGATTTTAATTCTTTCTTTTTATGAACCGCCAAGGCTTTTTTCAAAAATGTCCCGACAGGTTTTAACATGCCCGGTCCCTCTACCGTTCCTTCTAAAAAACTGATGCCAACACTACCAGGGGAAGTCCTGCAATCTTTTTCGCCATTCGTGAATTCCGGATCACAAATAATGTCCGTAAATTCTACATAAGTTTGAATGGATTCTATTCGTCCTTCCAGATTTTTATTTTTATTTAATTCGGTTGCAATACTTTTTGCTTTTGCATATTGCAGGTCACCGGTATATTTCGCACTTTCATAATCGTTTTTAAATTTCCCCCTTGTCCATAATTTCCGAACATCATAAATGAAATTGGGAGAGACATCTCCACAAGCATCCTGTGCGAAAATACAAATGGTACTTTCGTCTTGATTTAATTCCTTATAATATTGCTCGAAGAATGTGGCGGCATATCCTTTATTATCTGAACAGATTTTATATTTATCATTAGATAAACTGGTACAATGGGTGCCGAACCAATTTATGTTCGCAATTATCTTTCCTTGCTCATCTTCGAATTGTAATAATTTCATATCCCGGTCACAAGCCAGATGCCATTCTTCTTTTTTCAGTTTATGCTTAATTTCAGGATTGGCATTATAAGCTTCCAAAGAACGATTAAAAGCTACTTCCTCATTTTCATTAAATTCACCGAAACCTATTTTAATATGAGCGGGCTTCATTTTTACATGCGCTAAGACAATGGATTGCACTATGCCGTTCCGGAGATGTTCCCAAACTCCTTTTTTGAAACCGGGAGCAGGAATATTGTAGAAAAAATGTTGACCGAATCCTCCGGGAGCGGAGTGGGTATGTTGGGCGGTAATCATTACATTGGAATCGTTCAAACCCAATTGTGGAAATTCCGATTGTAATTTTTGGATGACACCGTGTTTTAGGTATATTGTACAAAAACCAAGTTCAACATTGACAAAACATATTTTTTTTCCTTGGTTTTCTATGATGACTGCCCTCGAATAAATTTGGGTTTCTACTCCTTTTATTTTGTGTGCGGGTTTTCCATATCCCAACATGACAATCCCTTTCCTAAAATAGGTGATGTCAGTTTTTGCAGCTCCGACTTTGTACATTTTGGTATTTTAAATTTGTGTGTGCTTCTGAGATCGAACGGGACAAATGTATAATTCTTTTTAATTAATTACAAGTTGGGTTTTAGGAAGTTTAGATTAATTACAAATTTTGGGACTGCCTTTAGGGTCTTTGATTCTTCCAAACCAAAGAGTGGCATAATTGCCATAAATGGCGACGCCCATGGCATTCCATTCCATCTTTTTCCAAGTTGCTTTATTGATGATGACATTATCATGTCCTCGACTATTTTGCCAACCTTCTAAAATGTCGGCAGCAGAAAATTCCTGACCCCATTGGGCAAAACCGCATTCGTAACCCTTACCCGGATAGCCGGTTAGTTTTTTCGGCATATCCCACATACAATTGTAGGTTTTCCGATTTTTTCCATCATAATCACAATCCACCCAACTATGGGTTAAATCCTTTATTTTATCATTGAGTTCCTTTGCATGTTTTTGGGCGACATAAGAAAGGGAACTGGAAACAGGAATAGCTTTTAAGTTATGTTTTTTCCTGTATTGATTAATAAGTTTGACCAATTCTTTTTCTTGTTTAGAAATACAAACAGCTTTTGCATCGAAACCAGAGGGTTCGGTTTTCTGTTCTACATCCGTACTTAAGAATGGAAATAAAAGAATTAAGAATAAAAAACGCATTTAGCAATTTTTGTATAAAGAAATGGATTATTCGGAATCTTCCTGATCCGGATTTTCCTTTTTCCGTTTTTCTATTAGTTTCTTATCTTCAACGTTCTCATCAAGGAATTTATTGAGTTTGTCAATATTCATTGAACTGATAATTTCTCCAAATTCATTGATTTTAAGGTCAAAACCTTTCAGTTCTTCATGTACTTTGGGGTCTTTTTCCTTATTACTTTTTTTTTTGGACATTGTGTAAATTGTTTGAATTAAACCGTTTTATGCGTTACAATATACAAGCTTTTGCCTTAGGGTTCTAGTCTTACTTGTTATTTAAAATTTAAAATTTTTGGAAGTTGTTTGAATTTGGCTTTTGAAAATTGGCGGGTACAATTCATTTTATCGCTCCGTAGGAGCAGTAAGCCAAATTAAAACAGCTTCTTAGACTAATAAACGACAAGATGGAATGTAGCTCAATTGACTATATCTACTTCCCCCGATTATAAATACTGAAAATCGGAATATCCACCGCCATAAAAACACCCCAACGCCAACCTCTCACTTCCGTAACATTGAATCTTGCTTCGTTCGTAACTTCCCTAAGATTCGGACCCATTTGGGCACCCATGCCCAAGGATAAGGGAATGTCATTTCCAAAGCCATAAACTAGGTAAGCACCGGGAGAAAATATGTTTTTGAAAGTCAATTTCGGAAGATTGTCAAAATCATTATCATTCAGTCGGTAGGATGCCAAGGCACCCACATCTATCATTGGGAAAAACAAACTGAAAGATCCGCCCTTTCCCAGTCCCGTACTCACAGAAACACCCACAGGAGCACTGATTCCCACATATGCCGCAGATTGCGAAAGAGAATCCGTATATAAGGTTTCCTGACCCGCACCCACACCCATATAGGCATTCAATGCCATATCGAAACGGGAGCGTTTCTTCTTGGAAGAACCGCCGACAGGCATCGCATAACGTTCTATGACTTCTTTGGCTTGTTCAGGCGTTCGGGCTTCGGCGACTTCTGAGGCGAAAGTGCCATATTTCATAATCACTTTGGCGATTTCCATATTATCCTGAATCGGTAAGAGTTCGATGATTTTGCTGAGATTGACCATGGCAGAACTGTAATTTTCCTTTTTCAAGTCAAAACTCATTTCTCCTAGAATCCGCATCAGCTTATTATAAGTATCTAGAATTTCAGTTACCACAGTTTCAAATCCTGCAATTTCATTCACCAAATCGAATTGGGTATCTAACATATCGAAAATACTGACGAATATTTTATATTGAATCTCCCTTTTTAGGGAATCGGCAGTTTCCGGATCATTTAATTGTTCTTTGAATTCCTCAATATGCAAAGCGAAAACATGTGCCTTTCTCATTGCATTCGCAATTTTATGCCTGTTTTCCATTGTAATAAAATCGGAAGCTTTCATACCATTGCCGAAAGGAATATCTTTTACCCTTTGGTATTCCAACCCACAATAAATAATCAAAGCTTCGTCATACATGAAAATATTTTTTATTTCATCCCGCTGCAACCAAGTATCATTCAATTCACTTTCCCTAAGGGAAATTAAAAATTCATTAGCGAGTTTTAATGTACCTTTTATTTTATTTACCTTATCATTATTAGAAATAATGTCTCCTTGTATATAGGCTTCTTTCCCCAAGTAATTTAACAAGCCCGGAATATCAACTTTTTTTTCCAACAACATATCCGTAATATGGAAAGCATCCGCCAATGCGAATTTTAACTCGGGATGATTCACCAAGAATTCTTCCTTACTTACCAAGTAATTTTCCGCATGTGTAGGAAAGGTTTGCATGTCTTTTACGAATGCGTTCCGCAATTCATTGATATAAGTATTGAATTGGTAAATATCTTCTTCTATCGCTCCTAGCGTAACTTTGGTTTGGGGAAATAACATTTCCAAATCCTCATGTTTTTCTATTTTCTTTTTGAACGATTTGAAAAAGGTGGCACTGAGTTCCTGCTTGAACCTTTCTACAATAAATAAGGTCAGCCCCTTAGCGAATGAATCGAAGATGGCTGAAGTTCCTCCTGTGGCTGCAGCCATTCCCGCTTTTATTGGAATATTAGGATTGCTTTGCTGGCTTCGTTCTATCTTCATTACGCCATTCGGCCCAATAAAAGGGTTGTCTTTATAATAGGTATCAATTAAATCCTGAGCGGTTAATTCCGAAATATTAATATTAGGATCCGTAGTGGCATATCTGCCCAATACTTCCAAAGGTAGGGTATTTCCCTCGTCGCCAATTTCCAAATCCCTGCTGCCATTGAATTTATAAAATTCATGTAATATTAATGCGTCCTTTACGATTTGTCCATATAATTGCGGAGCAAGAAAAATAAATAAAAGGGATAGGCTAGTAGAAAGATATTTCATTATACTATAGGTTTTTCATTTAATCTTAGAAAAGTAAATTCGTCATTATCGGGAATATAATCGGTATAAAAACGACTGACTTCTTTTTGGAATTCTTTTATGAATTTTTCGGGATTTAATTTAAATTCGGTATTTGATTTTTTTTCTTCATTTAATTTCAATGCCGCCAATCCGGATAATAATGGAGTGGCATAACTGCATTGCATCGTACTTTTGTGATCGATTCCCCGATTTCCTTTGCTGACTGAAATCGTACTTTTCTGGATGATAAAATCAATGCTGCTTTTTTCCATTTCACCGATTACAAGACTTTCCGGAAATTGCAAATCTTCTTGTTTCAAGGTTGCTATTTTTTGGATGTTAAAAAAAGGATTGGGATAAGTAGGCTCCAAAACATATTTATCCAAAGAGGGATTATTTCTGCTTTTCAAAGCCCAAAACCAAATACCCTTACTTTTGAGAACTTGATTAATTAATTCATCAGAAATACTAATATCGTTCGGCATGGAAACACTGACAGAAACAATATCAATATCCATTTGTGAAATCAATAAAATCGCTTTCTTAAACAACTCGATCGAACGGCGGATAATAATGGAATTGAATGGCCCGATATTATGTTCATAGATATTGAATAAATGATAATTCGCTTCCGGAGCAATGCCTATTAATTCTTTATTAGGGTGCTTCGCAGCCAATATTCCCAAACAGGATGATCCATGAATATTACTTGGTAATTTATCGGTTCCGTTGAGTGTTTCTATAAACTTGGAATCTTTAAAATCCAAAGGATTATTATAAATGGAATTCCTTAAATCATAGGTTTTTATTTTCTTGGATAAATGTGAAAAGCAAGGATCATTCAAATCAAAACCGGCATCTATAATAGCAATATTGACTCCCTTTCCTTTATTCTTGAACCATGAAGCAGGAATGGTTTTTGATTTTTTCATGATTTTTGCCCAATCGAATGTTTTTTCCGGAGCAAGGATAGGCTCAGGAATGACAGGACTAGGTGCTGGTTCGCCAATAAGTTCTTCCGCATCTTCCAATGTAAATGTCGCTCCATTCCAATACCACCAACCGTTCAAATCCTGATGCCAGATATTACTCTTGACATTGTGTTTCTTAATATCACCTTTTAGGTCAATAAAAGAAAGTTCTTTTTCAAATTCTATCCCCTCCATTTCCATAGAAATGGGTACTACTGTTCCCGGCTGTAAAGTGCCAATGGATTGGGGTCTTTTTTTTAGGGAGGAATCCGGATATTCCATATGAAAACCGATCTGATGTCTTATTGTAATAGTTTTGGACATGAAAAAGGATTGTTTTATTAAAGACAACTAAGATTTATGAGTAGAAATATAGGTAAAAATCCGGATATGTTGAACAGTATTTTCTAAAGATAGTCCATAGGGTTCAAATAAAACATCTTTTTCCATCCTTGTGGGCTTCCGTCGATTCTCCAAGGATAGGGGATTGAAGTTAGAATAGAGTAGTGCAAATGGGCTTGCTTTCCTACAGCATTTCCAGAATCCCCGACGGTTCCTATCTGTGTATTCTTATTGACAAATAAGCCGATATCGTTTAATTCGTCCAAATGAGCATAATAATGGAACCGCCATTTGGGACCAAGGATAAGGACTACATTTCCACCCATTTCTACTTGTCCCGAGAATATTTTAATGCCCCATGTGGAAGAGTTCATGGTTGTTCCTTTTTTTGCGAAAATGTCTATTCCTTTATGTGTTCCCGATTTTCCCCAAGGGTAATACCAAAAAGAATTTTTGTTATAGTCATTACTTGTTGCTCCTTGTACAGGCATTCTCATGTTTTGGGGAATAATCAAACCGATAAGAAAACAAAATAAAAAGAATCTTAGGGAATATCTTATTGCTTTTTTCATTTTTGTCTGGTTCATATTTTCAAATAAAAATCCCGAGTCAGATGGATATATTCCTCCGTCCAGTCATTTCTTTTTTCGTGTTGGATAACTAATTTATTTTGGAAACATTCTTTTTTTATGTTAGAAAATTCCATGAGCAGGCGTTCTGTTTTCTTTTCTTTTTTTGCTTTGACTTCCGTCAATCTATTTAAATGAAAGGATGAATTTTGCATTTTAATAATGAATTCATTGCCCTCTTTTTCCGGAAGGATTAAAGAGAATATCCCTTTGGGTTTTATTAATTTAGAAACGGCTTGAATTAATTCTTCTTGGCCGAGCGAATCGGTATTTCTTGCACGGTCCCTTTGCTTGGATTTAGAAAGATTGTCTGCTTGGAAAAAAGGAGGATTAGAAATGATATGGTCGAATTTCAAATCATTTTTTTTTATAAAATCCTGTAGGGAAATATGTCTGATTTCTATTCGGTTTTTCCAAGGAGAATTTATGGCATTTTCAGTAGCTTGTAATGCCGCAGCCTCATCTATTTCCAATGCAGTGATTTTTGCTTTTTCGTTTCTTTGTGCAGTCATGATAGCAATCAATCCTGTTCCTGTTCCGATGTCTATAATCGTTTCACTGTCAATCATATTAGCCCAAGCTCCTAGTAGAACGCCATCTGTGCCTACTTTCATAGAACATTTATCATGTTGAATGCTGAATTGTTTGAATTGGAAAGGCTGGATAGGTTTTTTAGGCATTTGTTTTCCATATTTTATTACCTAAGAAAATGGCGAGTTTCCCGAAAATGAAAATACCTAGATAATTGGAAAATAAATCAGCGAAATCAAATGTCCTATTCGGAATGAAAAATTGACTGCTTTCTTCTAATGTAATTAAAGTAAAAATGATACAGCTTCCTAAAAGGAATGGGATGTTCTTCAAATTTATCTTTTTATTCTTCAAAGATAAATTTAATAAAAATGTCATTGTGCCTAGTAAAAAGACATGCCCTACCTTATCTCCTACATCATATTTTAGAAGCCATTTAAAAAAGAAATAATCGGTTTGTCCTGTGTTGGCAGAATAAATAACAAAAACAAGGAATATGGCAAAAATGCTAGTGATGGGAATTAGAAGATATTTAAACATTTTCTCGTTGCTCAATATTTTCAAAAAAAGAAAACATAGTGTTTCCGTACTTTCTTTCTTCGGAGAAATTAGGATGTAAATTAAAAGTGAAATTCGTTCCGTGTTCCAAAACGAAAAGCCCATCAGGTTCTAATAATTCCCTTTGGAATATCAATTCGGGTAATAAATCCAGCGTAGGCAAACTATAAGGAGGGTCAGCGAAAATATAATTGAATTTCCTGTCTGCGCCTTTTAAATATTTGAAAACATCACCTCTTATGATTTTTATGCTCTCTTCTTCTTTTATTTCTTGGATTGTTTTTTTGACAAAACGGACACAAGCTTGGAAACTGTCCACATAGGTGACATCTGTCGCACCTCTTGAAATGAATTCAAAAGAATGACTGCCGGAACCTCCGAATAAATCCAAAATGCTGACTTCATCCAAATAAATCCTATTATTGAGAATGTTGAAAAGGGCTTCCCGAGCAAAATCCGTAGTTGGTCTGGTAGGCCAGTGATCTGCCGGAGGTATGAATTTTCTTCCTTTGAATTTTCCGCCTATTATTCGCATAATTTTAAACTGTATAAATCGAAGTGGTGGTAATGGGTAAGGTTGGAAAAAGCCGCATTATTGAAATCGTAATAACCGATATTGGGTATGAATTGTAAGTGTCGGATATATCTGAAGAGTTTCTTGTAAATTTCAGAATTTTCAACGAGTTCCCCCGAAATGATTACAGGGCTGGTTTCTGGTTTTAATTCGAATTGATCAAAAATCAAAAGGACATAATAAAGGAAATCGCTAGCAGTTTTATAATGGAATCTATTGATGAAAATCAACTCTGCTTCTTGGAAAAAAGAAATGGTGAAATAACCTGTTTCCACATGAAGAAATATCTTTTTTCCTTCCTTGATTTCGGATTGTTTTTTCCAACCCCTAAGCAAAGGGTTCAATAAATGAAAAATGCGACTGCTTGGAAAATAGTTTTTAAGAACATTGATAAGTTCCTTATTCCAACTATAAACGAGTTTTGATTTATTGAAAGGGATATAATCATCCGAAACAAAATCCAAATTATTTTTTTTTCGTGCAGTTTTGTCTAGGTAAAGTTCTCTATCCTTTTCCTTGAAAAGCCGTTCGGGAATAAGAGTGAAATAATCACTATCCAAGGATATTTTTATACTCTTATAATTGAGGAGCATTTTGCTGTCTCCGGTGAAGAAAGTTTTTACGGCGTTGGTAATGCTTTCATCTTTGGCAAGGATATACTGCTTGAAAATAACAGCTTTTTCCATTCCATCCACTATCAGATATGAGATACCGTTTACCCCTATTTTAAGAGATAAACGGTATTCGTGGGATAGCGATTTATTAAATAGACCGCTGTAAAGGTTTAGCATTAATTTTCCCAATTTCCCGATGTTGTCGGTTTTCTTCTGTCCCCGAACTTCAAGGGGATTTCATCATTGATTATTTTCGCAAAACGGGAATCGTATCTTTTGTATCTGTCATCATTGAATTCTCCCATGAAGTCCAAGTACGAAGATTTCACTTCTATTACAGGAACATTTATTTTCTGATAAGTTATGGTATCAGCATAGAGTTCGAAAGTTTTACCTCCTGCATAAGGGATGTACATTAAGGAATCCAAATTTATACCCATACTTATTACAATGGAATCCTTTGCGGAAATCTTGGTTATTTTTTTAATAATCTTTTCTCCTGCATCCACATCACCAATTATGGAAACGATTTCGAAACTATCTTCCATGATGACCTGTTTCAGACTGTCATAAGTAGGTGCGTAGCCGCCCTTAATATTTTTGAAAGCCAATTGGGCATCTCTGTTCTGTTCTAGTTTCTTTACAACAGCCGCTTTCCTTATTTCGAACTCATCTTTGAAAGCGATCGGTTCTTGGATGCTCTTCCAAAGTACGAAGATTAGGAATAGGGTAACTATAAAAAGAATTATGTTGATTACAAGCCTCATTTGATAATGATTATTTGATGATAAGTCTGAGTTTAATCCTACTTACCGACAATTATAAACTATACACCGCAATTATACTATTTTTTATCAAAATCTAGTATATAATAGTTTCCAAATTGACATATCATATTAGTAATTTGTGGAATTTTGCCAATTAAAGAGTTTCTGGACTGAATTTATGGGGAATTCGGAAGAATTTCTAAGTCACTTTTACTTTGGAAACTATTTGGCTGAATAAACGGGGGAAGAACCTTTTGAGGTAAACACCCAGGACTTCTTTTTTGCCGATATAGGTCTCGTTTTTCTTTTTTTCAATGGCTTTCAATGCTTTTTTTGCAAAGGCTTCGGCAGCCATGCCATTGGCTTGTGCATCATCCAATTTGTTTTGCGGGGAGCCGTCACCTATGAGGGCATTATTGGAGATTTGGGTAAGGATATATCCGGGACAGATGATATTGATATCAATATCCGCTTCCTTTTGTGCCAATTCCGCCCGTAGGGAATCAAAGAATCCATGCAAGGCATGTTTGGATGCCGAATAGGAAGAACGCATAGGTGTTCCGAATTTGCCAACAAGGCTACTGATTGTGACTATTTGCCCCAAGTGGTGTTTCATCATGGATGGCAATACCGCTTTGGTGAGGGCAATGGTTCCGAAATAATTGACATCCATTAGCCGTTTGTCCACTGCCAACGATGTTTCATAAGAAAGCGAACGCTGCGAAATGCCACCATTATTAATAAGGATGTCGATTTTTGGAAATTTCTTGAGGACTTTCTCCGCTATGCCTGCCAAAGTGTGATATTCTTCCAAGTCCAATGTCTGGATAAATGTAGTGGAATTATATTTGAGGCATTCGTCCCTCACGATACAGAGTTGACCATGGTTACGGGAAGAAATAATAAGTTTGGCTCCTCTTTTACTGAGTGCTATCGCCATCGCTTTGCCTATGCCTGAGGATGCGCCTGTTATCCAAATTGTCTTGTCCTTGAAATACATGGGATAAATGTAATGAAATTTTTATTCTTTCATCTTCCAAATCCACCTGCCACTGATATGTATGTAACCGATTTTCCCACCTTGTTCTATCCTGACAATATCATTTCCCATATAGGAAACATACTCATATTCGAGAGGAAGGATGATTTGACCCTGGGAGGTACAAAGACCATGTTTTTGTAATATTTTAATTTTGGTCAGATTATTATCCATCCTTGTTATCTCATCGTATTTCGGAGAGATAATCATGATCCCTCTTTCGTTGATGACTCCCCATTTATTATCGACTTCCACGAATGCAGTTCCGTTTACAAAAGATTCTGCTTTATCATAGAATCCTTGGTATAATTCTCCGGATTCCCTGATGAAATAAAATTTCTGACTATTATTTTTGACAATGCCTTTCCCCTCGGAAAAAGAAAGGAATTTATTTAATGAGGGTTTGATGATATATTCCCCATCCGTATCCACTAAGCCGCCTTTTCTCGCATTTACATATACGACGGCTTTGCCATCTTCGAAGTCTTGGCATTTATTAAATTCCAAATCCACAACCACTTTTCCCATCTTATTAATGTAACCGCATTTTCCATCTATTTTCACCCATGCAAAGCCTTCGGAAAATTGAGAAACCTTATCATAAATCGTAGGAATTATTAATTCCCCATTTCCATTAATATAACCAAAGCTATTTTTCTTTTTGACTACTGCCAAACCTTCACTAAAGGGATATATTTTTTGGAAAGAATTCATGGTGGTTCTTTCTCCTTTTCGATTGACTAATGTGTAGCGGAAATGATTTTTAGTGGATAGCCTTGCCACCGCTAATCCATATTCATCGAATGAGCTGAGATCGTCATATGAATTGTCAGAAATATAATTTCCTTTTGTATCAATTAATTTGACTTTTTCTTTTTCAATAACCCTTGCTATTCCATTTTCAAAATCAAAGGCTTTTTTATAAATGGGTTCGATGATGAATTCATCCTGTTCATTTATATAACCACTTCCTTTTGCTGTATTAACCCAAGCAAGACCACTATTGAAATTGCCTACGCGGGGATATTTGCAATCAATGATTTGTTTTCCCGAATGATTGATGAAGCCCCATTTTCCATTTTTGAAAACGGCTATTTTATTTTCGTGTGAATTTCCGATTTTGGTATAAATACAAGGGATCACTATTTTTCCATTTGTATTTATCATCCCCCATTTGTTTCCTTTTCTAAATGCTAGGAAACCCTCGGATTGCTCTCGGATTTCATCATAATTTGAATTACAAATCAGTGAGCCTTCATTGTCTATCAAACCATATTTTTTTGAATTAAGTTCAAGATGGAAAAGACCTTTTTTATTTTCTTCAAAGCGATTTATTTTATGGTAGTGACAAGGGAGTATTTCTTCGGCTCCATGATTGACCAAACCCCAGCGTCCATCTCTTCTGACAATTCCTGATTTTTGTTTGAATGGTTTTGCTGCATCATAAATTGTCGGAATAATTATTTTTCCCAGTGTATCCATATAACCCCAAGAGCAGTTTTTGCAGGTAATGTCAGGGAGGATGCTTGGGACATAATTGAAATCTCCGAGTGTATATTTTCCTTGACTTCCGGCAAGATAATCTTCTATATTACAGAGAATGAAATCGTCATTTTTTCTAACTGCACCCAAATAACCGCCCAAAGCAACAGGTGCCAATCCCTCATTGAATTTGCCAATATAAGTATAGGCTTCAGCTATTATTTTTCCATTGCGATTAATTAATCCATGTTCTCCATTACTGAAAATTACCCTTGCGTTAGAACAGCTATTAAAATCCTCAAACCTGATTTCTCGAATCTTTAAATCTGTTACGGCTATCCCTAATACATTATTCACAAGACAGAATTGTTGTTTGAATCTTACAGGGAATTTATCAAAATATTGTTTAGTCCTTTTTCTGTTTCCTGCTAAGGTTAGACCGTGATTCCGATGTATTTCGATATAATCGAACAAGGGTTTGATTTGGATACTTCCGTCAATTAATTTTCTCAATCCCCATTTTCCAATGTTGGGTAAATAAAACCATTCGAATTGGTTCAATTGAAAATTCCTTCGATTAAAATTTTCTTCTCTATTTTTTTTCTTGACTTTAATGTAAATGAATTTATAGTATTCATT
>JAHDHJ010000094.1:0-416 GCA_020631375.1 Saprospiraceae bacterium
TCTTGGCAGACAATAATTTCCCCTTGTGAATCAGAGGGTAGAATCCGTATTTGTTTCCTTGCCTTAGCATCCAAAGCAAAGCTCCAAGCTAAACTGGATTCACCATTCGTTCCCTTTATTTCACTTTCTCTTTTTGATAAATGAAACACCGATTCCACCTTGTCATATGGATTGACTTCCAATAAGATTTCCGTCCGTTTTAATTCATCCTTATGCTTTAAAAAAAACAGGCTTCCCCCAAGTGTATCCGAAATATTCCTTTCAGAAATAAAACTTTGGAAATCTACATCGTAAGACAATAAATTGCTAGTAAAAAAAGCATTAAAATATTTCTCCATACCTTCAAAGGAATCCGAAAACAACAAATATTCTTCTACCGAAGTAACATATGGCTGGCTGATACAATCCAAGTAGGG
>JAHDHJ010000094.1:426-14831 GCA_020631375.1 Saprospiraceae bacterium
ACAAAGGTGGGGCATGGCGAGTCTTTTTATTGGAAACATTGGAACATTACCCTCTTCCGTTATACCATATATTTTTTCTATCTCCCTGATATAATCCAATGAAGATTCCCCCATATCCATAAGTACAAATTTGTGGTCTTCTCCCAATTTGTTTTCTAATGAAAAACAGACATAGGTCATCGAATTACTTTTCAGGAGTAATTTTTCCAACAAGTTTTTATTGTCATGTCGGAATTCATAATTATGAAAAAAAACATTTTCCGCAACTCCCGGCAATACCGCATATAATTTTTTCCACTCCGTATCAAACGATGTACTGAAAACAATATCATCAAAAATAAATCCGCTATACTGATTCCCGTTTTTTTTGTCTGATATGATTTTATTTTTTCCTATGGGAAATTTATTTTTTGGAAATACATTTTCATTCAGCAACATATCCAAATCTCCAAAAAATCCACCTTTCTCCATATTGCCCAATTCCGGTATTCTTACCGACAAACTTTCCGACTTGCCATTCCAAACCAAAAGACTCTCTTCCACTAAAGAACCTGAAGCAGAAATAAAAAACAAGCCATCCGAATATGCAAAATTTATTTTCCCATTCTCCCATTCCAGCACCTTAATTTTCCATTTCTCAAAATTATATGATTTTAAATTTTCTATTGCAGCTAAACCATCATAGATTGTTTCATCCATTTTAGAAATCAATAAATAATCACCTCGTTCAGATTCAATCCAGACTGTTTCATCTTCCAATATTATTTTATTTCTTTTCAGAAAATCCACAATATTCTCCCATCCTGTTTTTGGAATATCAGCCGAATAATAAAACTCTTTTGTATTTTTAGGAATGGCATTGATTATATTTTTCTCGTTATTCGTGCAAGAAAATAACATCAGAAAAACAAAAAGTATGTATAAAAGATATGTACCCTTTATTGAACAATCACAAAAACAATTATCAAGCATATAAATTATCGGATTAAAAGTATTTTGATAAAAAGATAAAAAATGAATACCTTTACAAACCTATGGAAAAAAAAGAAAACCCATTCCTTATCATCGCATGTATATTCGGAATGACCGCCGTTATTTTTGGTGCATTTGGCGCTCATGGTTTCAAAAATATGCTTTTGGATAATCAAATAGATATGGGCAGGATCGACATTTACAATAAGGCTGTACAATATCAATTCTATCACACTTTTGCTTTGTTCATTAGCATTCTCATTCCGAATGCCAATACAAAGATTAAAAAGTTTTCTTCTTGGTTTTTCATAATTGGCATCTTATTTTTCTCGGGTTCATTATATTTGTTGGCAATAAGGGATTTTATTAGTATTCCCCTAACTATCGTTGGTCCATTGACTCCAATTGGCGGAATGTTTTTTATCATGGGCTGGAGCTCATTATTATTAGCAATCATAAAAAGGTAAAAGAATAGATTATGAAAAAAAATTACGAAGAATACGTGGCAAGTATGCGTAAAATTGCAGATGTCAATTATGCAGCGGGATTATTAAGTTGGGATAAGGAAGTAAATATGCCGCCAAAAGGTGCGGCAATCAGATCCCAACAAGTGGCTACGCTTTCCGGTATAGCTCATGAAATGTTTACCGATAAGAAATTCGTTGAAAATTTAGAAACCCTTGAAAAAAACAAGAAAAAATTAAAATTGCCGCAAAGGCGAAATATAGAACTCAGCTTTAAATCCCAACAACGATCCAATAAATTGTCCACAGAATTCGTCATAAGAAATTCCAAAATAGTTTCTGAGGGATACCATGCTTGGCTGAAAGCAAGGGAAGCCAAGGATTATAATTTATTCAAGGAATCATTCCGTAAATTAGTAGAAATAAGAAAAGAGGAATGTGAACTGGTCGGTTATGAGAACCACCCCTATGAAGCATTGATGGATCAATTCGAGCCCGGTGCGAAGGTAGCGGATTTGGATATTTTATTTGCCGATGTAAAAAAGCAGCTCATCAAATTCACAAAAAAGATAGCAACTTACAAACAAGTCGATGACAGTTTTCTAAAAAAGAAATACCCACAGCAAAAACAATGGGATTTCGGTTTGGAAATATTGAAAAGAATCGGTTATGATTTTGAAGGCGGCAGACAGGATATTTCCCCCCACCCTTTCACTACCAATTTCGGTTCTTCGGATGTTCGTGTTACCACAAGAGTCGATGAAAGGAATTTTGGCAGTATGACTTGGAGTTGTATCCACGAAGGCGGACATGCACTTTATGAACAAGGCTTGCCCATTTCCGAATATGGCCTGCCGACCGGCAATGCCGTTTCCTTGGGAATACATGAATCACAATCCAGACTTTGGGAAAATAATGTAGGCAGAAATCTTCCTTTCTGGGAAGCGAATATAGATTTGGTTAAAAAATATTTTGCTACGAATTTAAAAGGTGTGGGAGCATCCAAATTCTTCAAAGCGATCAATAAAGTAAGTCCGAGTCTGATTCGGGTAGAATCCGATGAATTATATTATCATTTCCATATTCTTATCCGTTATGAAATCGAAAAAGGATTATTGGAAGGAACATATACTGTTGATAATCTGAATGAAATTTGGAATGCCAAATACAAGGAATATTTAGGTGTAGATGTAAAAAATGATGCGGAAGGAATCCTTCAGGATATACACTGGGCATATGGAAGCATCGGTTATTTCCCTACTTATTCCCTCGGCAGTTTTTATGCTGCGCAATTTTATGCACAAGCCAAAAAAGACATTCGAGGATTGGAAAAACAAATCGCTGCCGGCGATAGTAGCAAATTGTTAGCATGGTTAAGGGAAAATGTCCACAAACATGGCGGAACCTATACTTCAGAACAATTATGTAAACGCATTACCGGAGAAGGTTTGAATTTTAAATATTTTATGTCTTATGCAAGGAAAAAGTATAAGATGGTTTATGATATGTAGGATTTGAAAAATCTTTTATAAAGCAAACAAAAAGTCTCATAGAATTAAAAGGTCTATGGGACTTTTACCTTTATTTACCCAAAGCTTGCTTTCTCAAGCGCTGAAGAAATGGTGATGCGAAAATAAAATTCTGCAATAATTCATTCTCATTTTCCACTACCTCATCCTTATTCCCTACCCAAGCTAATTTCCCCATGTGCAAAAGATTGATCTTTTCACCGATTTCCATCACGGAATTCATATCATGGGTATTGATAATAGTGGTAATCTGATTTTCTCGGGTAATCGTTTGAATCAATTCATCTATCACAAGTGATGTTTTGGGATCCAATCCCGAATTCGGTTCATCACAGAAAAGATACTTGGGATTCAAAACTATGGAACGGGCAATCCCAACCCTTTTCTGCATTCCTCCGGAAATTTCCCCAGGGTATTTATCGTTGCTTCCCTCTAGGTTAACCACCTCTATCATTTCATCAACTCTTTCCTGTTTTTCTTTTTTTGTTTTTCGGGTAAACATATCCAAGGGAAAACGGATATTTTCCTCAACGGTCAAAGAATCAAATAAGGCAGAACCTTGGAATAACATTCCGATGTCCTTTCTCAAGTCGATCAACTGTCTCTTGTTCAGGTTGGTCACATTCACATCTCCATACCATATTTCCCCTTCAGTCGGTTGCATTAGAGTCACCAAAAGTTTTAGGAATACAGTTTTCCCTGCACCACTCCTTCCAATAATCAGATTGGTTTTACCTTTCTCAAAAATCGTTGAAATACCTTTCAGCACCTCTACTCCATCAAACGATTTCTTTATGTTTACAGCTCTTATCAATTCTAAAATATTAAAATGGTAAAATCTTGATATGAATCCTATGTCATCATCAATGCAATAATATAATCCGCAAGTAATATAGCAATATCACAATAAACCACTGCATTGGTACTTGCTTTTCCTAATTCAATGCTTCCCCCTTTTACATAATAACCCTGATATGCCGGAAGTGCTGCCACGATAAATGCAAAAACAATCGATTTGACAAACATCATGAATACTGTATAAGGTACAAAAAACAATCTGAGTCCCAATACATATTCTGACTCGGTAATCATGCCTGTTGGCACGACCGCCAAAAATCCGCCAATGATACTCACAAATGCCGAAATAGCAACAAGCAAAGGTATCACTACCAATGCCGCTACCAATTTAGGAGCTATCAGATATGATGCAGTATTGACACCCATGATTTCCAGAGCGTCTATTTGTTCGTTCTGCCTCATTCCGCCAAGTTCGGCAGCTATATTCGATCCCACTTTTCCTGCCAAAACAAGGCAAGTAATCGTGGGAGCCAATTCCATAATCGTCATATCCCTCACCACATAGCCTGTATAATACATGGGAACGAATGTGTTCCCCAATTGGTAGGCAAACTGCATGGCAGCTACCGCACCTATGAACAAGGCTATCAAACCGATAATCATTAAGGAACCTATGCCAATGTCATTCATCTGCCGGACCGTTTCCTTCCAATACATAGAAACCCTTTCAGGCTTGGAAAGCATCAGCCTGAACAAGTTTACAAAACGTCCCAGATTGTAGAAAAATGATAGAATCATTGTCTAAAAAACCTTAAAAAATTATGTCATCATCAATGTAATGATGAAATCACAAAATAGTATCGCAATATTACTAAAAACAACAGCATTCATATTCGCCTGTCCCAATTCCAAACTCCCCCCCTCAACATAATAACCTTGGTATGCAGGAATGGCCGTTAGTGTAAAACCAAAAACCACACCTTTGACAAACATGATATTAATATTATAGGGAACAAAAAACGCTCTTAATCCGGTAACATATTCAGTCGCCGTAATCATTCCTGTTGGCACTACTGCCAAATATCCTCCTATGATAGCAACGAATGCAGCTATCGCCACCAGTAAGGGAACAATGAATAAGGCGGCAAATATCTTAGGAAAAACCAAGTAAGCCGCAGTATTCACGCCCATTATCTCAAGGGCATCTATCTGTTCCTTTTGTCTCATTCCTCCCAATTCCGCAGCGATACTGGAACCGACTTTCCCCGCCAAAACCAAACAAGTCAGCGTGGGTGCCATTTCGATAATCGTCATATCCCGAACAATGTATCCCGTGTAATACATCGGTACGATTTGTTCAGATAATTGGAATGCTATCTGAACCGCAGAAACAGCACCGATAAACAAGGAGATCAAACAAACTATAATTAGAGAACCAACTCCCATATCATTCATTTGCCGGACGGTTTCTTTCCAATACATAGACCAGTTCTCCGGCTTGGAAATCATCAAGCGAAGCAGGCTAATAAAACGACCCAAATGATAAAAAAAAGAAAGAATCATTGTTCTGTTTTGTTCAAAAATATATTCTGTCAGTCCTTATAAAGGCGAAAATTACATTTTTTTATACAAATCCACCTTAGCTTGAGAGGGTTTAAAGTGTATTTGTTGATATTAGCTAATAAAATTTGTTTATTTATCCTTTGAATGGGTGATAAACCATACTATTTGAAAATATTTTATTTGCAAATCGCAGATTTGAAATCAAGTTTTACATTCTTTATTTATTCAAACGATAGAATGTTTTAATTTGCATTGCAATTAATGTATTTTAATTCAAAAACCATGTTTTTTATAAAAACCAAAATCCCGAGTCAATGATTCAAAAGCTGATAGAATTCTTTCAAAATTTATTTGGAGGAGTGAAAAATAATGGAACGGATAACCATCCGGACCCCACACCTATTCCACCGCCACATATTCCAAATCCTGAGCCGGCTCCTACAGAAACCGAAATCATTGAAGATGGGGACGTATTGGTTTCTGACGGGTCAGACCTCCTAGCGGATCCCGATACCATCGGAACAACTGTTTTCCCGGAAGAATTGGAAATCGCGGAAGTTGGTGAATTAGAACCACTCGAACCTATAGATATAACCATTACAGAAGTACCGGAAATTACTCCAATTCCCGAAGAACCGGAAGAACCTGTAGTTGATACGCCAGTTGAACCGGAAAAACCTAGGCACAAAAAAAGATATACTTGGTGTTTGGATAATGGGCATGGCAGATTTACCGCTGGCAAGCGTTCTCCAAAATTCGAGGATGGCAACCGCTTTTTTGAGTATGAATTCAATAGGGATATTGTAAAACGGGTTATCGTAAAATTGGATGAGGTAGGCGTAGATTATTTCAATGTAGTACCCGAAGTAGATACGGATAATTTCCTAAAAGGACGTGTGGACAGGGCCAATGCCTATCAATCGGATCTTCCAAAGTTGTTTGTCTCCATCCATTCGAATGCGGCTCCAGCCGAATCAAGCGAACATTGGGCAGTACCCGGAGCAAAAGGCGCCGAAACCTGGTATTATACCGGAAGCTCAAGGGGGAGAAAATTAGCAAGCATTTTCCAAAAACATATTGTCAATTATACCGGCATGGTAAATCGTGGCCTGAAGAGTACGAAAAAACTTTATGTGATTAAGAATACTTCCATGTCTGCCTGTCTTACTGAAAATGGTTTTTATAACCATAAAGCAGAGACATTGGAATTAATGAAAGATGAAGTGAGGCAATCAATAGCAGATGCACACATAGCCGCTATTTTGGAAATAGAGAAAAATGGATTGAGTTAGAATTTTTTGTTTCCAAAAAATTAAACTTCCATAAAAAAGGGTTTGCTGATTATACTGAAGATTAAGTAGTTTTCGGATTGTCAGAAATTCGTAGCTACTAAAAATCATACAATTGTTACTACCAGTGGTCTGTAAAGCGAATACCGCTAGGTATAATCAGCAAAACCTTTTTTTATTTACTTTGGAATATTCTTATCTACCTACTAAAAGCATAAAAATATTCATCGGGATAATCTTCATAAAAACCTTCCAACATTACTTTTTTGCCTTTCTTAATTGATTTCATGATTTTGGTAAAATCCTCGACCGAAGTTACCGATTTTTCATTTATTTTAGTGATGATATAACCGGGTTCCATATTAGTTCGATCTATCTTACTATTTCTTGTTATGGAAATCACCTTGACTCCTTTCGATTTAATCCTGGACGCTTCATCCCTTGTAAGGTTTCTTAGGTCTATTCCCAAATTTTTCATTTCCGTATTGGAAGACAAAGAGTTTTCTGCAATGGATGACAAACCGAATTTATCTTTCAATGTAACCGTAGCAAAAGATTTCCCTCCATTTCTCCAATATTCCAATTTCACTTTATCTCCCGGTCTGAATTGTCCGATAATTTCCTGTAATTCCGGAATTGATTTAATCGGCTTTCCATTAATTCCTTTTATAACATCCCCCGACCTTATCCCGGCTTCTTCCGCAGCTCCATTAGGGATTGCCAATCTAACATATACGCCCTCCATAGATGGTAATCCTAATTCCTCTACCATTAATTCATTTACATCTTCTATCCTTACATTCAATAAACCCCTCTGAACTTTTCCGTATTCTTTCAGGTCTGATATTACCTTTTTCACCAGATTCGATGGCACAGCAAAGGAATAGCCCTCATACCTTCCTGATTTTGTAATTATGGCCGTATTAATCCCAACCAAATCTCCATTCGTATTCACTAGCGCACCTCCGGAATTTCCCGGATTCACTGCGGCATCCGTTTGGATGAATGACTCAATGGCATAAGTGTCTTCCAAGATTTCTATATTCCTACCTTTCGCACTAATTATTCCGGCAGTTACCGTTGATGTCAAAGAAAAAGGATTACCAACAGCCAAAACCCATTCACCGACTTTTGATTTATCCGAGTCTGCAAAATTTAATGTAGGTAATGATTTCTTATCTATTTTTAATAATGCCAAATCCGTAGTCGGATCGGTACCGATTAATTCAGCTTTATAAGTTCTTTTATTATTCAATGTTACTTCTAATTCTGTTGCTCCCTCAACAACATGATTATTCGTAGCAATATATCCATCGGATGAAATAATTACACCCGAACCCGATGATGATGCAAAATTCGAACCGCCCCACCAATCATAAGATTTGGTCAATGACTTAATGTGTACAACCGAAGAGGTAACTTTGCTTGCCGCAACAATAAAATCCGTGGGTGCTGCGGTTACATATTTTTCATTTGGAGATGGTTCTGCAAAGTTGGTATATTTAGATGGAATTTCTTTTTCTACCACTACTCTTTCGCCTCCAAAAAAATTGGCATATAAAAAGACCGCACAAAATGCACTACATAAACTCGCCACAACTACAGGAATCAATTTTTTCATAAATAATAATGCTTTTTATATTGTAAGGAAGCAAAATATTGAGAATCCCAATCAGTTTCAAATTTAAACTGATAAATTTCTGTTAAAACCAACATATTCGGGATTTAAACTCCCTTAACTCTGATTAGGGTTTCCAATCTGTCCATATTATGTTTGTTCGGAATTCTTTTTTGAAGAAACATATAGCCTAATTCTACATTCAACCAATTTATAAAATTCAGATCCGAACATATCACCATACCTAAATTCCATTATTTAAATATAGATGATTCTTTACTATTAGTAGAAAAAAATAGCAATTCTCAAAAGGTATTCTTATCATCTAGAATCATAAATTCATTAAATAACCTAAGTTGCGTAAGACGCAACAGATATTAGTATTTAGATTCTAGCACCTAGATTTATAATGTAATATAAATCGTCTAGTGTCTAAATACTAAAGTCTAAAGTCTGTTGCGTTTTTACGCAACTTGAATTAAATATAAAAACATGAAACAACAGGACAATGCTAATAGCCTAAAGGATATAATAGAGCTAATTGAGCAAATGATTTATAAGGGAGGAAGATCTAATTTTGCCATTATTCATTTGAAAGAAGATTATTATATGCAAATGGCAGCTGGCAAAGGTGATTATGAAATCTATTGCGAGGCAGTGAGCAATTATTACCTAGAAGAAAAAACATGCTTAAATGAAAGTCAACAAAAAACATTGGAGAACCTTAATTGGAAATTAAATGGGAATGAAGGGAATTTTTCAATGACATTTTCAGTCGATTCAGAAAACGCTAGGAAAACATTAGCTGAACTATTATTAAGGACAGCAAAGGAGGTTTACAATATAGACAGATTAGCATTTGGAGATTTTAGCATCCATTTGGAATAATTAATCCAAGTCGCGGACAAGTGCACAAAGTACGTAGTTGATAGAAGACGGTAATCCTTCTGAGTTTTTACACAATTTAAATTATTTTAAGCTTTGCACAACAATATTTATATTAGGTTTATCTTTGCGTAAACAATTAAGATAGCAATGGCAAAAAATAAGAGAAAAAGCATTTTCGATGATGGGTACAATGGAGAATACTTAGGGAATATATTCGGATGGAAAATATCCCTCATCGGCTTGGCAGCAATAATATTATTATTGGTTTTATGTTTATACCTGTACCAAACCAGAGGAATCGACCCTAATTTTTATTTGGATCAACAAAACCAAAGCATCCTACCTACTATGGACAGCATCCAACAAGAAAGAAAATAAAACACAAGTCTGTATGGAAATTAAATTCGATAAATACCAGGGAACAGGAAATGATTTCATCATGATAGATGATCGGAATTCATCATTTCCATCTTCCGATTTTTCGCTCATTAATAAAATGTGTGATAGGAAATTCGGAATTGGTGGGGACGGACTTATCTTATTGCAGGAAGCCAAGGGTTATGATTTCAGAATGAAATATTTTAATGCAGATGGAAAAGAGGGTTCCATGTGTGGTAATGGAGGGCGATGTATCATTGCCTTTGCAAAAAGTTTGGATATTATAAATGATAAAACTGAGTTTATAGCTGTTGATGGATTGCATGATGGGAAAGTGCTGGAAAATGATTGGGTTAATTTAAAAATGTCTGATGTAGATAAAATAGCCGCTTATAAAAATGATTGGGTTTTAGATACAGGATCCCCTCATTATATTCGTTTTGTAAATGATATAAATAAAATCAATGTTTTCAGGGAGGGAAGATTAATCAGATATTCAGATGATTTTAAAATAAAAGGTATTAATGTGAATTTTGTGGAATTCATAGATGGAAAATTGCATGTTCATACCTACGAACGAGGTGTCGAAGACGAAACCCTTTCTTGCGGCACAGGTGTAACTGCAGCAGCTATTTCATATTTAAGGAATAAAAACGGCAATCAGAAAATAAATATCATTTCAAAAGGAGGGGAATTAAGTGTGTCGATGCTTATTGAAAATAAAACATTTAAAAACATCTGGCTTTCTGGACCTGCAAATAAAGTTTTTAGTGGCTCTATCATTTATTAATCCATATTTTGTAAATTCTAAGCATAATTTTCTCCTGATTTTATTCCTCCTTCGATTCTATTCTTTGCATCAACTTAATTCTGGTATATTTAAGAAGTTGTTTTAATGACATTTTTAAAATAATGCATTCTAAAAACACTATTTAAATACTTTTAAAAACAAAAAAGTCTATTTTATTTAATCGAATTCAATAAATAATTATCAGTTTTTATTTTTTTGGCACTTTTTATGTATTAATTATTTCCAAAATCTATTATTTTTCATCATTTATATTAAGTTTTATTAAAAAAACACGCTTTTTTTGTAAAAAACCTAATTCAAAAGAATAATATTTTGACATTCCCCATTTTATAAAATATATTTGTTAAGTATTTTTTATTTATTTATTAAATCGGCATATTTCAAGATGACAAAAAGTGAAGTAAAAAGTCTCATTGAGCATTATCGATCCGAAATCAAAAAACTTGATTATCAAAAAGCGACTGTTCGTGCTACACTGGCAAAGCTTCGTGAGGATCTAAAAAAAGCTAAACCAGATGATAAGCCAGCAGCGCCTAAACCTGCTGCTAAAAAAGCCACTGAAAAAAGAGGACGTCCGGCTGCCAAAGCTAAAAAAGCCGCAGCTAAACCTGCTGCTAAAAAAGCTACCGGAAAAAGAGGACGCCCAGCTAAAGCAAAAACCGCTGACGCCAAACCTGCCGCTCCAAAAAGAAGAGGAAGGCCTGCCAAAGCTAAAACTGCTACGGCTAAAAAACCAGCTGAAAAAAAAGCGACTACTAAAGCTACTGCCAAACCTACCGCTCCAAAAAGGAGAGGAAGACCCGCTAAAGCTAAAACTACCGCTGCTAAAAAACCAGCTGTAAAAAAAGCGACTACTAAAGCTACTGCCAAACCTGCCGCTCCGAAAAGGAGAGGAAGACCTGCTAAAAAGACAGAGGCATTAAATAAGACAGCAGTTGAAAAGAGGGGAAGACCTCCAAAGGAAAATTAATTAATATAATAGTCATAAAGAAAAGCAATCTTAGGGTTGCTTTTTTTTATGGAACCCTATTAAAAAATTCTTGGATAATAGGATAAATAAGCAAGAATTCTAAAATTTAATTTCTTTATAGATTTGGATAAATTCTGACATAATCATAGAGGTAGCTCCCCAAATTACATTCCCATTAATATCAAAATACGGGACGTCTTTTAGTTTAAAATCTTTTGTTAATAATACTTCTGTTTTCTTATGGTTATCCTTATCCATAAATTGTTCCAATCTTGCTTCTATTATTTCAGCCACTTCATTTTCATCCGGCAAAAAAACAGGGATCTCATTCATAAAGCCTACATAAGGATAGACTAAAAAATTACTTACGGGTATATATAACTCTGATAATCCTCCTATCACTCTAATCAAATTTCTATTAATTCCTATTTCCTCCTCTGTCTCTCTGAGAGCTGTTTCCGTAAAATCCTTGTCTTCTATTTCAAATTGTCCGCCCGGAAAACTAATCTGCCCTTTATGCTTATCATTTGGAAAACGAGAAGTCCTTTTCATCAGAATAGTATGTAACTTGTTTTCCTTTTCATACAATAAAATTAGAATGGCTGCTTTTTTCACATCGTTTGGAAGCACCCAATCTGTGTTCCTTATTTGATGTGCCATCTTTAACTGAGCTACTTTTCCCGGAAGCTCCAATTTCAATCTATCTTCTAGAATATTGATAATTTTCATAATAACTTATATTTCTATGGAATGCTCAATATTTGTTTAAAATTGGCTTCTAAAGATGAGTTTTTCAAAAGCTTTTTTTTATTTCCCCAAAGAATTATACGATTAAGAAGCTTCTTTAATTTATTTAAGGGGATTTTTAGAATATTCAATTTCTAAATCTTGTGATAAAGGGGTAAATCATGAATAATAAAAAAGGAAGAAATAATAAAAAAGTCAAGTATCTCCCTTTCATTTTGATTTTGGGAGAATTTAATGCTATTGCTGTCATTTCTACTTTCTCAAATTGTAATTCACTTCCTCCATTCTTCTTATTGAGAACAATAAGTACCGCTCCCGTTTCAGGCTCCCAAATATCCAAATTACTTGGATAATCAAATTTATTTTCATCATAAAGTCTTCCCACATCCATCGCATTATGTGTTTTAACCGTTCTAATTTCCAATTCTTTTTCCCTTACAAAAATCCATTTGAATTGATTGAAACTCCCACTTGCCCTTGTCCAATTCTTATTATCATTATTCTTTCTTAACGGAGCTCCCCAACAACCTTCTCCGACATAAATTGTACCTGCCTTATCATCCCTAATAAACCCCTCTTCACTTCCTTCTTCTTTTGATGGTCTAATCGGATAGGTAGTTTTGACAACATGCGCATCACATTCCACAACCAAATCCATCTTATATTCATAGAATAATGTTGCCCAAAATTTTTGTTGCGAATATTTCTCAGATTTTTTATAGGTATGCGGACGTATAGGATGGTGGTACTGAGCAATATTCCATTTATAATCTATAGAATTCTTCAATTCCTTCTCCAACCAATCCCTCTGTTTTCCTCCCGCGGAAATCATAGAATTCAGTGTTATGATATGAAGTAGATCCTCACCGAAAGATAAAGAATAATAATTATCTTCATTAGGCAAATCAAACAACTCATATAAAACCTTATTACTCCTTTCGTGATTTCCTCTAGCTACAACGATTGGTGTCAATCGCCCATCCATACCTATCGTCAACTGCCAGTCTTCCATCCATCTTTTCCAATTCTTAGAATTATCCGCCCCAGTCATATCTCCTGCAAACATCACAAAATCAGGTCTCAATTTCGAAACCAAGATGTTTGCCTTTTGTCTGTTCTGCCTATGGTTCCTAGAGTCTCCTCCGGCAATTATGCTCAAGTTTCTATTATCTGATGGCATAGTTTTAAATGACATTTCCGCAGAATTGGATTCCCCATCCGAAATCACAAAATAATACACCGTGTTTGGTTTGAGTTTATCCAATCTAACAAACCGGTTATTCATTCCCTTATACCTCCTCTTCACATCTATATCATGAATAATCGGAAATGATTCCACAAGTCCATTATGACTTATTGAATCCAAATACAGTCTGGATTCAGAATCATTTGTCTGATTCCATCCTATAACCATAGAAGTAGCAGGGTTATCTCTCCACATACAACGATAACTATCTGTTTTGGCAGATAAAATAAAGCTTGTAAATATTAGTACTATTGATAGTAAAGTTTCTAGGAAATACATTTAAGAGCATATTAGGAATTTATTAATCGGACTACAAACATCACTTTTCCGTTTATATGATCTTAGGAAATCGAGTTTGATGGCCCTGCTATCATCCCAATTCTCTGCCTTGTCTAAACAAAAAATTGATTGTTTCCCTCTCAAAGAACAATTTCCTAACATACTCTTAATTTTCAATAATTAAATTTATTGGGTGCATTTCAAAATGCCGTTCTTCTTCTGTGATACTGGAATTGTACTAGAGTTGTCGCTCCTGCGGAGCGGCAAAATGAATTGCACCCAATTTATTGTACACAAATTAACAATTATTTTATATGAATACCAATCTAAGATTCTAATTAAATATATTAATTTCACATAAAACAATCAGATTATTAAAGCCATGACCATTTTTAATTATACAAAACAATTCTTAATCGGAATCATTCTCTTTACCTGTAATGTCCAATTATTATCTCAAAACGTGGACTCAAGCCCTACTTTCTTTCAAAAAACAGACTTGAATGACAAAGAGGATTACAATATGGAAATGAGCAGGTTAATTGATAGTCTAGAATTATGGGGATACAATAAAGATTTAAAAAAGATAAAAAAACCTCTAGATTTAGGAATAAAACTTGCGAAAAATAGATTTGATACAATAAGTATTACCAAGTTATTAGAATACAAATCATTTTATGAGTTCCATAAGAATGACTTAAGATCCAATATTTCTACTTTAAAAAACAAATTATCTTTTCTAGAATTAGTGCTATATGATAGTTTAAATATTGAAGACTACATTATTTCTAAATTAAAACTATCTATCTCCTACAGTAAATTTGGAAATTTTAAATTAGCAAAAAAAAACATA
>JAHDHJ010000095.1 GCA_020631375.1 Saprospiraceae bacterium
TTTTTTTTGCAATTAACTGCGTTAAAAAGCCTCGTCGATACCCTGCATAGCCTATATTTTTTAACTTGTTATTCACAAAAAATCCTGCGCCAATTTTTGTCCATTTATGTATACATCATTCCTAAGAAACTATTTTGGATTTGAATTTTCTAGTATTATATAGATTATCGTTTCATCACTGTCCCATCATCATAAATTTCCAAGCCTGAATTCGGAAAATCAGTTTGGGTGAGTTCTTGTAATTTTTTAATGGCTCTTTTTTTAGAATCAATTTTTGGGCCATGTGTTTTTCCTTGGTAAATCGGTGTGATTTCTCCATGGGAAAATGAGCCGTCGCTATTGACAAATACTTTTACAATCGGAGCGATGCCCGCTGCATCCCTTAGATTGAATCGACCATAGGTACAAAAATTCCCAAGACTGTAAATAATAAACCGGTCATTGTATAATTCCATAGCACGGGTGACATGGGGACCATGACCGAATACTATATCCGCTCCGGCATCTATTACCGCATGTGCGAATTTGCAAACATTCCCTCTATTCTCTCCCACATACTTTTCCGTTTTGCAAGGCGTATGTTGGTGTTTTTTCCCCTCCGCTCCTCCATGAAATGAAACGATGACAATATCGCTCATCCCTTCTAATTTTTTTACGATTTGTTTTGCTTTGGAAATATTGCGGATATCACAGGTTCCCGTATTAGGAGCAAATGCCGCAAAGCCATATCTTATCCCGTTTTTTTCAAAAACAGTATATTCATCCGAGCCTGCCAAACCCGCATATTCTATTCCCGCATTCTTGAGGACTTGCTTGGTTCTTCTTCTTCCTTCTGCTCCAAAATCCCCTGTATGGTTATTGGCTATGCTCAATACGTCAAATCCAGCATTTACAAAATGTTCCACATAGCTTTCCGGCGAACGGAAAGCATAGCACAAAGCAGGATTTGAACAACGTTTGACCTTGCCTCCAGAATCCAGAATCGTTCCTTCCAAATTCCCAAAGGTTACATCTGCATCTATTAATTTATTTTGTACTTGACTTAACAAATCCCTTCCTCCATTGGCAGGAAGATAATTTTTTGAAGGATAATTCGTACCTAGCATCATGTCCCCTACTCCTATGATTGCATGTAGCCCGTTTTCATTTGGCCTGGGAGTTGGTGGCGAAGCATAAGTTTTGATTGTTGTTTTTTCGGCAGATTTCTTTTTCTCTTCTATCTTTTTCTTTTCTGCCAATTTAGTCTCCTCCTCTTTTTTCTTTTTTTCTTCAGCTTCTAATGCTACTTGGGCTTCCTGTCTTTTCTTTTCTGCTAATAAGCTATCTTTCTCAGCTTGCAAAGCTAGAGATTTCGCAATAGAATCCTTTTCATGAGCCAATATTCTGGCAAGTTCCTCCTTTTCTGCTTCTTCTTTTGCATCTGTATTACAGCTTATTATTCCTGTTGCAAAGCATAAAAAAAGGCTTCCGATTAGGAAGCCTTTTTTTGTTTTTATAAATTCTATCATCAATTATGAGAATAAATTCTTTTTTGTCAATTTAATTATACCAATTTTAAACAAGCTCTTAATCAAACGATTGATTGTTCAAAGATGACAAGTCTATCATTTTTTGGTATTCTTCCGTAGAAAGACCATCCAATACAAAGTGTATAGGATTAACAGCCTTGCCCATATAATGTACTTCATAATGTAAGTGTGGAGCAGTAGAAGTTCCCGTACTTCCTACCAAACCTATCACTTCTCCTTTTTTCACTTTATCGCCTACACTCACATTTGCCTCGCTTAAATGAGCATATAAAGTTTCGTATCCGTAACCATGAGAAATAATGATATGTTTGCCATAGCCTGTTTTCTTATTGAGTACTTTTACTACTTTTCCGTCTCCGGAAGCATATATCTCTGTTCCACTTTTCGCAGAAAAATCAATTCCTTTGTGCATTTTCATCACTTTATGGATAGGGTGTAACCTTCTCCCAAAGCCAGAAAGGAATCTTATACCCCTATTCAATTTATCTTCCCGAATTGGCTTTATGGATGGAATGGAAGCGAATTTTTTCTCTCTATCCTTAGCTGCATTGATTATAGTATCCAAGGAATGGGATAAGATAGCCATTTGTCGTCCCAATTTATCCGCCTTTGCTGTAACTTCCAACATCAAGTCTCCTGTATTCGGGTATTTTGTAAGATTGGAATATTGTTTTGCTCCCCCAAGTCCCGCATCCCATACATCACGGTCAATGGGATTCATTCCGAAAGCCATAGTGTAGGCTCCTTCGTTCCTATCCTTGAGATTTTCCAGAATTTTAGAATAATTATTAAGTTGGGTGTTCAGTGCCTTATACTGAGTGGTCGCTTGTTGCAATTCTCTTTTGAGTGCCCTTTCGTTTGGTGATTCAAAAATGAAATCAATGACTTTGAAAGCTACAAAAGAGAAAAATATAATGGCACAAGTATAAACGAAACCACGAAGCAGTTTGACTTTTAAAGGTTCTACAACTTTTTCGTAACGTAAGGTCTGTTTGTTATAAACGAACTTTTCCTTTCTCATCCTCTATATATATATTGGGTAAGATCAGCTTTTTTGTTAAGATGATTGCTGATACAAAGTTTTTTGTTTAACGATATTAGTTTCTGGATTTGCTAGTTCAGAACCCAAATTTATGCTTGTCGGAGCATTTATTCAAACTATTTTGCAAAAAATAAGCCTAAAAGGGAACACTTTTCTACACAATCCGTTGTTTTGTAATCTATCCGGTTATAATAAACGGATAAAAAAGTGAATAGTTTTGAATAATTTGAGATTTTCGCAACGGATTTGGAGGTGAATCATTTTATGGAAAATGTAATACACATTGATATTTAAAAAATATTAGGTTACTAATTTCATTTATCCTCCTCTCCTACCTTCAAAATTAATATTAGATAGGAAATGACATCAAAAGAAATCAGACAGGCGTTTTTAGACTTTTTCGAATCTAAGGGACATAAGATTGTGCCTTCGGCACCAATAGTAAACCCTACTGATCCGGATTTGAAATTCACGAATTCGGGAATGAACCAATTCAAGGATTTCTTCCTTGGAAATAAGGTTCCTGATACCCGTAGGGTTGCGGATACCCAAAAATGTCTGAGGGTTTCCGGCAAGCATAATGATTTGGAAGAAGTGGGAATAGATAGTTACCACCATACGATGTTCGAAATGCTTGGGAACTGGTCTTTTGGGGATTATTTTAAGAAAGAAGCCATTGATTGGGCTTGGGAGTTATTGACGGAAGTCTATAAATTACCTAAGGACAGATTATATGTATCTGTTTTTGAGGGAGATAAGAAATTAGGTTTGGGTGCTGACATGGAGGCTGTGGAGTTTTGGAAAAAGCACATACCAGTAGATAGAATTCTTTATTTTGACAATAAGGATAATTTCTGGGAGATGGGAGAAACGGGTCCTTGTGGTCCTTGTTCGGAAATCCATGTGGACTTGAGACCTGATGAGGAAAGAGCCAAAATAGACGGAGCCACTTTAGTAAACATGGACGATCCATTGGTCATAGAAATATGGAATTTGGTTTTCATGCAATACAATAGAATGGCGGATAGAAGTCTGGTAGAATTACCTGAAAAACATATTGATACCGGAATGGGTTTCGAGCGTTTGTGCATGGCCATCCAAGGAAAATCTTCCAATTATGCCACTGATATCTTTACACCTTTCTTTGCATTTTTAGAAAACGAATCCGGTATCAAATATACATATAGCTATGACTTGGATGCCAAATCCGATATTGCTATGCGGGTGATCGTGGATCATTGCAGAGCGGTGACTTTTGCCATTGCGGACGGCTTGATTCCAAGCAATAAGGATGAGGGTTATGTGATAAGAAGAATCCTGCGTCGTGCTGTCCGATATTATTATTCTTTCTTGAATATCAAAGATCCTTTATTGTACAAACTGATTCCTTTGTTGGCAGATAGTTTCGAGGATATTTTCCCTGAATTGAAGCAGCAACTGGGGCATATTAACAAATTGGTTTTGGCTGAGGAAAAGCAGTTTTTGAGGACTTTGTCTTCGGGTTTGAAGCGTTTTGACAAATTGGACATCAAGGACAATATGGTTTCCGGGGTGGATGCCTTTACATTGAAGGACACTTATGGTTTTCCTATAGATTTGACTGAACTTATCGCTTCGGAAAGAGGATATTCTGTGGATAAGGATGGCTATGATATTGAATTAAACAAACAGAAAAAACGTGGTGAGGCTGATGCTCAAAAATCAGTAGGCGATTGGCATGAGTTCATGGATTTGGATGGTGTGGAATTTATTGGATATGAATCTTTGTATTCTGATGATTCCAGATTGGTAAAATATAGGACGATAGAGGTAAAGGGGAAAAACCAATACCAAGTGGTTTTGGATAAAACGCCTTTTTATGCTGAAAGTGGCGGACAGCTTGGTGATAGTGGATTACTATGGTTTGATGATGAGAAAATCGCTGTGGTAAATACCAAAAAGGAAAATGACTTAATCATTCATCAGGTGAACAAATTGCCTGAAAATAAAGAGGCAAATGTAAGGGCTGAGGTAAATGCTAAGAAACGGGATGCCATTTCTAAAAATCATACTGCTGCTCATTTGTTGCATTCTGCTTTGCATCGGGTCATTGGCACACATGCACTCCAACGGGGGCAAGAAGTGGCTGAGAATAAATTCCGTTTTGATTTTTCACATCAGGAAAAATTGAGTGCTGAGGAATTATCCAATATCGAAATGATGGTGAATGCCAAAATTCGGGAGAATATCGCATTGGATGAACAGCTGATTTCCATTAAGGATGCGGAAGAATCCGGCGCTACCATGCTCTTCGGCGAAAAATATGGCGATGAAGTGAGAATGATTACTTTTGATAAGGATTATTCTAGGGAATTGTGTGGTGGAACGCATGTAAAATCGACCGGAGAAATCGGCGTTTTCAAAATTCTTTCCGAAACGGGAATTGCTGCGGGTATCCGGAGAATAGAGGGCATTACCGCCCAAAAGGCTGAGGCATTTTTGGCTAAGGAATTGGAGACTTTGGATAGTGTTCGTAGTTTGTTTAAGAATCCTAAGGATTTGGTCGGAGCTATCAATAAATTGCAAGACGAAAACAAGGCACTGCAAAAAGAAGTTGAAAAATTATTGGCCGCTCAGGCAAGTGCCTTGCAAGGTGGATTGAAATCAAAGTTCAAGGAAGTCAATGGTATAAATTTATTGACAGCAGGTCTTCCTTTGGGAGATTCCAATGCGATTAAAACGCTTGGATATGAATTGGAAAAGGAAATTGGAAATGCCTTGATTGTGTTTGGTGCGGTGGTGAAAGACAAGCCTCAGTTGATGGTCATTGTTAGTAAATCGCTTGTAGAGGAAAAAGGTTTGCATGCTGGGAATATGATTCGAGAACTCGCTAAGGAAATCAAAGGCGGCGGCGGCGGACAGCCTTTCTTCGCTACTGCGGGAGGTAAGGATGCGAATGGTTTGGATAAAGCATTGGGCTTAGTGGAGGGAATGATTTAAAATTAGATTTTTAGATTTAGTATTTAGATTTTAGACTACTTATATTAGAGGGATGTTTTTCGTAGAAAACCATCATAAATCTAGGTACTAAAGTCTAAATACTAATATCTGTTGCGTTTTTACGCAACTTGGAATAATTAAAAAAGATTGAATGAGAGTTTTTGCACATGCCGTTTCTTATCTTTTCCATCCATTATTTATAATGACCTATATGGCTGTGCTTCTTTCTTTTATCAATCCTTATCTTTTTGGGGTTCATGATATAAAGGGGAATGCAATTTTTATTTTGCAAATCTTCTTTTATACTTTATTCATGCCTCTTTTTGGGGTACTCCTCATGAAAAATCTTGGCTTTATCCAGAGTTTGGAAATGGAGGATAAAAAAGAAAGGATCGGACCATTAATGGTATGCATAACCATATATTCTTGGCTGAGTTATAATTATTATAATAGTACGATTATTCCCAATGCATTCACCATTTTCATGCTTGGGACGACTCTTGCTCTTTCCCTTGCTTTTTTTATCAATGTATTTTCAAAAATCAGTTTGCATGCCTTGGGGATGGGCGGTTTTTTAGGGATGATTGTCATTACAATGATGTATTTTAGTTATGGTGTTTTCCAAGTGGGGAGTGTTTCTATTAGTATGAATTTTTTATTGATGGCTGTTGTTCTTTTGTGTGGTATTGTTGGGACTTCCAGATTAATTTTAGAAGCACATGAACCGATGGATTTATATGGTGGATTTTTTATTGGTTTTGGGACTCAGTTTTTGGCTTTGACGATTTTGACTTAAGTAGATGGCTAGATATTTAGATATAGAGATTTTTAGATGAAATATTGCTTACCATAATCTTATATCACTACTATTGGATTATTTTTGACTTAATATTACAAAGCTATGTATTATTCTTTTCTTTTGTCTTGAAACAAAAATTCAAGGCTCTGACCATTTTTTAACACTGCAACAATTTGGAAATGCTAAATTCAAAAAACTCGCTTGAATTGTATTTCTTTTATTTCATTCTGCAATGAATAATATGTACTGCTTCCGTTTCGTTTTGGTAGCTGCTCGGACAGTTTTGAATTCTTAACGCATTTACTACATTGTTTCCGCTAAAATGGTCAATGCCGGTGTAAATTTATTTGTATAATTTGGGGGTTAATTTTGCCTTTAATATTTAATTATTTTCTGAGTTGTATTTCCGTTTTTTTCTGTTTGGATTTGTAAAAAATAAATGCCTTTTGGCAATGTTTCCAAATTTACAATATCCGAATTATTTTTATTTTCCGAAATTATTTTTCCTGAATAATCCATTATCTTTATTTTTTGGATTTTAAATTCCGTTTCTATTTTTATCTGGGAAGAAGTGGGGTTCGGAAAAATGGAAATGTTTCCCATTGAATCAATATCATTTGTCGGACTGTCGAATTGGAAACAGGATTCTTCGTTATTCGGATTATAAGTTATTAAATCATCAGAAAACATTCTTAATTCTGAAAAAACCATTTCCTCATCACATTCAAAATGCTTTTCTAAGAAAAAGGTAAACGCTCCCACTCTTTCTATTAATTCAAATGGCGCACTATTATCCACTCCTCCGGAACTGAGTAATTCCATTCGTCCTAATAATCTTCTTAATTCAAAACCATCTATATTCACATAATCTATGCTGTCGATAATAAGATGACTCGCCACATCACAAGTTTCCGAAGACAATTCTATCACATCATTTACTTTCCAATTCAAATCCCATAATAATTTGAGATTATTATACGGACTCTCATCCATATAGAAATAATACAAGGCTCCTTCATCTTCTACAAGAAAAAAGGAATCCAAACTCGTGGCGAATATCGTACCCTTTTCGTGAATTGCTTTTTTATAAGGATAGTTATTAGTAGCATTAGCGTAGCCATCAATATAAACCCGTTCATTCCATTCTCCTCCAGAATTCTGTTTCCCATAACACCAAGAAGCATCTTCGTTCAACCAATGCCCATAAGGTAAACGATCGCACCAATCTCCAAAAGGATGATAAGAAATATTTTCATCATCAAAACATCTGAATTTATGACCTACTTCCCAGAGTCCATATGACCCAACCGCAAAATCAGGAATAAAATAAGATGCTGAATTAATAAGATCGGGAGTCCTAACCATTCCCATCTTTTCCACAATAAAAATATCTGTAAGATATTCACCAACGTCGCCTACAACAAAAAGACTCGCTCTTTGAAAGCGAAGATTATTTCCGTTGAAATCCATAATTCCAATACTGTCTATTTCATAGTAGAAATAATCTGGTAGAGTAACTCCTCCCACCCCGTCCGAAAATACTTTCTGATCTCCAACCTCCATTGTAAAATCATATATTAAATCAAATTCCTGGATAGAAGTATTCCAATAAAAAACCGAATCATTATTTTCATAAACATAATAATTTTTGTAAAATTCTGGTTCACTCCCAATCGGAGTTGAAGAAAAAGTATATGTTTGGAGATTCCTTCTACTTTTGATTTTCTTACATTCCATTCCTTCCATAATTGTATCACCTACAATAGTCATTTCTTCATATCCGCTCCTTCCTCCTCCTACAAATTCAGCATAGTCATAATACCACTGCTGCCCATCGGTAAACCAAGAATTGTTTTGTGATAATAATAGAAAAGGGAAAATGATGCTTAATAATAGAGTTATAAATTGTTTCATCGAGTTGATTTTAAAGTTTTGTAATTGATTTATTTCCCTCAATATAGTTTTCTAAAATTCCATTTGCAATGATGCACATTCTTTTTATTCTACGAATCAATTAAAATGTAAAGCACTTATCATTTCATTAGGCTTAGCTCTCTATAACTTTACTTTTTTTCTTCAAATTCCAAATTAAGTATTATTGGAAAAATGTTTCTATTAACTTTGTCCAAACGGATAAAGAATTAAATAACATGAAAGAACGAATCATTATATCAGGTGCAGGATTAGTCGGATCGCTTTGGGCGGTATTTTTGGCGAAGAGAGGTTATCAGGTGGACATTTATGAGCGTAGGTCGGACATGAGGAAATTGGGAGGAGATGGAGGAAGATCAATCAATCTGGCGATGAGTGTGAGAGGTTGGAAAGCCTTGGAGAAAGTGGGAATCCAAGAAGATATTCGAGAAACTGCCATTGCCATGAAAGGACGGATGATGCACAGCACGGATGGTGATTTGACTTTCCAAGCTTATGGAAAAGAAGATGAGGCAATCTATTCTGTTTCCAGAGCAGGACTGAACAGGAAACTCATGGACATTGCGGAAAGCTATGAAAATGTGAATTTCCATTTTGAAATGCCTTGTACTGGTTTGGATACTAGAACGGGAGACATTCATTTTGAAAATGAAAAAACGGGAGAACATTCTACGGAATCGGCAGCATATGTTTTCGGAGCGGATGGTGCATTTTCTGCGGTTCGGGGAGCGATGCAAAAAACGCCCCGTTTTAATTATTCCCAATATTATTTGCCTCATGGCTATAAGGAATTACATATTCCTGCGAATGAAAATGGAGATTTCGCAATGGATCCAGATTCGCTACATATTTGGCCAAGAGGGGAATTCATGCTGATTGGCTTGCCCAATCCTGACAAGAGTTTCACTTGTACTTTATTCCTGCCTTTTGAGGGTGAGGAGTCTTTCAGCAAATTAAAAACGGACGAACAAATCCTTGGTTTTTTCAACACCTATTTCAAGGATACGATTCCCTTGATGCCTACATTATTAGAAGATTTCAAGAATAATCCAACTTCTTCATTGGTAACCATAAAATGTGATCCTTGGCATTTGTTGCATAAGGTTCTGATTATGGGAGATGCTTCCCATGCGATAGTTCCATTTTATGGACAAGGAATGAATTCCGGTTTTGAGGACTGTACGATTCTGGACGAATTGGCAGATGAATGTAATGAGGATTGGACGGAAGTCATCCGACGGTTCAATGATACAAGGATTGAAAATGCTGATGCGATTTCTGACTTAGCGATTCGGAATTTTGTAGAAATGCGGGATTTGGTAGGTGATCCTAAGTTTTTATTGAGGAAAAAGATTGCCGCTTGGTTGCATGAGCAATATCCGGAAGATTTTTTGCCTTTATATTCTATGGTTACATTCAGCCATGTTCCGTATTCTGTAGCGATGGAAGAGGGTTTTGCCCAGGATGAGCTATTCCAAGAGATTCTTTCTGTACCTGATATTGAAAAAGATTGGAAAACAGAGGAAGTAATTGGTATATTTGAATATTGGCTAGAACAAAAAAGGAATGAAAGCTAATGGAAAGAAAGCGAAATTACATTTTAGACTTATTGGAATATCTACAATGTATCATCAATGGCATTGCCTTTAAAAAGTCTCTGGTTCATAAAATTGAAATCAGCAAATCCGAAGTAAAATTATTAAAGATAAAATCATCCGAATGCACAAATTCTTCTGTTTCCAAATCCGATTTTAGTTTCAGTCGTTGGGAAAAGGTAAATCTCTCCCATACGGAAATGAAAGATTGCGAAATAGAGGGATTGCAGATAAATGGCTACCTTATCAGCGAACTCATCAATGAAGAAAAAAAGAAAAACCAAACCACTTAATCCGCAAATAGATTAGAGTTTCTTTAAAATTGGCTTTTGGAATTTATTCTTCCGCACGATAAGCCGATATAAAAGACATAACTTCATTATCCTCTCCCAAATCCGGACATATATCCAAAAAGGACGAATGCATGGTATAATTTTCACTCATTGCTCCTTGCAATAAGTTCATCCCCTCTTTTCTGTTTCCTGTCCTGAAACAATATGCCGCATGGCAATACAACAATTCAGTACCATATGTATTCAGGAATGCATCGTTCAGATTTTCCAATGCCGCTTCATATTGTTCCTCATCCATCAAAAACGTAATCAGGCGAACCCAATATTCACTCATTTCAGGAGCCAACTCTATTGCCCTATTGAATGCTTCCGTAGCAGAAGCCATATCACCTAACATATAATAGGCTTCGCCCAATGCTGCCGCAAATTCCTCTCTTCTATCATCCAAGGAACAAGCTTTAAGGAATCCTTCCAATGCCAAATCCCCTAATTCCAATTCCATATAACACAATCCCATACCATAATAACCCTCCGCATTCTTAGGAGAATTCAATGTCGCTTCCTTATAAGCCACCAATGCCCGCTCTATGTCCTTTTTCATAAAAAGGCTATTGCCAATGCCTATGTAAAGTTCTCCATCATTCGGATTGTTTTCCATAGCATCCTTATAGCATGACAAGGCACGTTCGTATTCGCCCATTTTGATGAACAGCTCCGCACAATCCACAAATGCCTGTCTGAAGTACTTATCTATATAAAATGAATATTCGAATGCATCGACTGCATTTTCATAATCTTTTAGAAACCAGTACGAATGTCCCAGATTATACCATGCTACTGATGAGAATGGCTTTTCGTCGAGATATTCTTGTAAAAATGAAATATGATCTTCATGCCTTTGTGAAAATTCAACACAAAGCCCTAATCTTTCAATGATTTCCTCATTGTCCCAATCCAAACGAATTGCATTGCACAATGAATCGAACATATCCTCATGCCTATCCAAATTTTCATAAATGGTAGCATAACAAAGATGGACATTGGATTGACCCTCTGTTGAGATGCCATCATTATACATTCCCTCCAATGTTTCGGTAGCCTGCTCATACCTTTCCATTTCTATAAGCATCTTCGCTTTGAGCAATCTGCTTTCCACATCCATCGGATCAAGGGCAAGTGCCCTTTCCAATTCCCTAAGGGCTTTTGGATATTTTTTATTGGAATACAGCAATTGTGCCTTCAGGTAAATCATGGAAGAAGAATATGGATATAAGTCCATCGCCCAATCAATTGCCTCCATTGCCAAGTCTTTCTCATCATTTTTCCAGAAGTATTCCGCAAGGTCTCCAAGTACCGTTTCCTCATAAAAACCTACCGTTCCCTTTTGTGACATCGCCTTAAACTGGTTTGCCAACGTTTTTAGGTGCTTTCCGTCTTTGTTATTATCTTCCTTCATTTCTTATTTCATTTGCGCCAACAACTTCAATAACGAATGAATCATCCCTTATATTACTTGCTTGACTGTATGCAAATCCTAAGCCACGAATCACATAAAACCCTAATTATTAACTATTTACTAAAGAATACAAATGTAAATAATATTGAATAATTTAAAATTAAAGATGTAATCCACTCATTAGCACGAGGCTATGTATTGTAAGAATTTCAATGGAAAATTATTAAATCTTACTTTAACCTCACTTTAACAAAGGTATTAAATTTGTGACATTTTAATAAGGAAAAAACACATATTTTTTACACAGATTCAAAGGATTTATATGTGTTTTCTGCAAAAAACGGACAGGGCAAGAAATCACATTATAATTTACCTATATGCAACACTCATCACAAATTTGTAATAAAGTAATTTTCCATCATGAAAAAGGGCATCAGAAAGTCTTTCATTTCGAACTCATCTGAAATGTAAGCAAAACCAAAATGTATTTGAGTATAATGAGTAAAACCAGATCAATCCTCTCGGATTACGGAATAAACTCCATCCATCTCTTTGAGTGATTTCATGGTCATACGGAGTTGATCCTTATTCTTCACAACTACCTTTATCCGTCCTTGGAAAAAGCCTTGGTTTCCATCCATAGAAATGGATCGCATATCCAGCCTAAGGTCATTCGTAATGAAGCCTGTAATCTTTTGAGCTACTCCCCTACCATCTATTCCGGTAATCATCAATGTAGTCACGAAATCCGTATTATCAGAATCGACCCACTCTGCTTTCATCATCCGGTAAGCATAGTTCGCCATGAGGTGTTCTGCATTCGGACAAGTATTCCTATGTATTTTGGCTTCGCCCTGTGCCGTAATATATGCGAAAACAGGATCTCCTTGAACGGGATTACAACAAGTCGCCAATGAATGTTTGAATTGGTCTGCTGACTTATTATCTATCAACAACATAGGTTTCCCCTTGAAATCCCTACGGGATTTTGTCTGGGATTTATCCTCTTTCTTTTCAGTCGTCTTTTTGACAACTTCTTCTATCAATTTCATTCGTCCACCCTCAACCTTGAATTTTTTGAGTTCCTGCTGGATATTAATCTCTTCCTTGAAAATGGCATAGTACAAATCCGGGCGTGAAGTAAAGCCAAAATGCTGGACAAGCAAATCCGTATTCGCTTCAAAATCTGCCTTAATATTTTTCATTTTCCGCATGAGGGTCTCTTTCCCCATATCTCCTTTCCTACGGATTTCTTCTTTCATGGCAGATCGTATCTTAGACCTCGCCTTTCCCGTAATGGAATAATTCAACCAGTTTTCGCTTGGTTTCTGGGCTTTGTTCGTTTCTACGGAAACCTGATCCCCACTCTTCAACTTATAGCCCAATGGCACCAATTGGTTATTCACTTTCACTGCCTTGCAATGATACCCCACCTCAGAATGTATATGGAATGCAAAATCCAATGCCGTCGCCCCATCAGGTAATATTTTCATATCCCCTTTCGGGGTGAAAACATAGATTTCTTCATTGAAAAGATTTGTCTTGAAATCTTTGATGAATTCTACAGGGTCATTTCCCGGATTATCCAATATCTCCCTCACATTATCCAACCAAACAGAGAACACATCAAAATTGCTTTGTTTGATACCTTTATATTTCCAATGTGCAGCAAAACCCTTCTCTGCTATTTCATGCATACGTTCACTCCGAATCTGTACCTCTACGAACCTCCCCTTCAATCCGATAACAGTCGTATGCAATGATTCATAGCCATTCGCCTTAGGAGTAGTGATCCAATCCTTCAAACGTTCAGGAATAGGTCTGTTCGTTTCTGTAACTATGGTATATACTTGCCAACAAATGTTCTTTTCATCTTCTAAAGGAACATCCATAATAATCCGAATCGCAAACAAATCATAAATTTCTTCGAATGCGACTCCCTTGGTTTTGAGTTTGTTCCAAATGGAAGAAATAGATTTCGGGCGACCGAAAATCCTGTAGGGAACACCTATCGCATCGAGTCTATTTTCCAGAGGTTTGACAAATTCGTTGATGTATTGGTTTCTATCCCTTTTTGTTTCAGCTAATTTCTGAGCCACTTCCTGATATTCTTCAGGATTCAGTATTTTCATGGTCAGGTCCTGGAACTCGGTTTTCATATTATACAATCCCAAACGGTGGGCTAAAGGAGCATACAGATAATTAGTTTCAGACGCTATCTTTAATTGTTTGTGGGAGGGCATCGCACCCAATGTCCTCATATTGTGCAAACGATCCGCCATTTTAATCAGCACAACCCTTACATCCTTTGCCATAGTGCTGAGCACTTTCTTAAAGTTCTCAGCCTGCGGACTCAATGAATCCATATCCAAACCACTGAATTTCGTCAAGCCATCCACAATCATGGCTATCTTTCCTCCGAATTCCTCATTGATATATTTCAATGTAATATCAGTATCCTCCACCACATCATGCAACAATGCGCTGATAATAGCCGTTGGTCCCAATCCTATTTCTTCAACACAAATTCTCGCCACTTCTATGGGATGTAATATATACGGCTCTCCCGATTTTCTTCTCTGTTTCCGATGTGCATCAACCGCTAATTCATAAGCCTTACGAATATTTTCCTGATCCTCAGTATTCAACTTCGTTTTTATCGTACGCAATAAACGCCTATACGCTCGTCGTATCAATTTCTTTTCCTCTTCTGTATTTGGAGGTATGGATGTCGCCCTTTCTTTCATTCAATTATCAAATTCTTATTTATAGAAGCTGTTTTAATTTGGCTTTTGAAAATTAAAACAGCTTCTAGCTCGAGTTCTCTAAAATGCAACTTAGATTAAATAATTCAAATTGCGTAAAACGCAACAGACTTTAGATAATAGTATTTAGAGATTAGACAATCCATATTAAACGGGTGGTTTTCTACGAAAATCATTATAAATCTAGGCAATAGGGTCTAAATACTAATATCTGTTGCGTTTTACGCAACTTAGGTTAAATATACAAATTAAGATTTTCTAATGTAGAAAAAAGCCTAAAACTCTAGCCAATCCCGAATAAATTTCATATCAAAAACCTAAGCATTAAATTAATCAATAAAAATTATCTATTAATTTAATGCTTCTTTCAACAAAACAACTTATCTTTGCGACCGCTTATGCGAAATACCAATTGCG
>JAHDHJ010000096.1 GCA_020631375.1 Saprospiraceae bacterium
CAACGGGACAAAATGGTATTCAATATTTCTTCTGCATTTTCTGCTACCAAAAGGAATAGTGTGTTTTCCGGTGGTTCTTCTATCAATTTCAATAATCGGTTTCCTTCCTTTCTCAAATATTCGGGCAACCAGATTATCAAGATTTTATATTTTCCCTCAAATGTTTTTAAACTTAATTTTTTAACAATGGCGGCACATTCATCCTTATTGATATTTCCCTGTTTGTTTTCCGCCTTGATCTGCCCTAACCATTGCTGGACGTTCATATAAGGGTTTTCTGTCAGTGCCATCCGCCATTCTGTGGCGAATATACTACTGGTCACTTTGCTGCCCACAGTAGGGAAAGTGAAGTGAATATCGGGATGGATGAATTTGGAAGATTTACTACAACTGGCACAAACACCACAAGCTTCATCATCTCCTCTGTTTTCACACATGGCATATTGCGAAAAAGCCAAAGACATTGCCAAAGCACCTACCCCCTCTCCTCCAAGGAAAATCTGGGCATGGGGAATCCTATCGCCCATGACCATACTGCGTAGGAGTTGTTTGACTTCAGCCTGACCTTTAATGTCGCTAAATTTCACTGTCTATAATTTCATTAACCTAAGTTGCATTTTAAGCAACTTGAATCAAAACAATCAGTCCACTAAATTCATAATTTCTTCACTGGCAGGATCGGTTGAAGAGGGGAAAAAAGCAAGGAGTTTTCCTTCTTCATCGAGAAGGAATTTACAGAAGTTCCAAGAAACATCAGCGTCTAAAACAGCATTGTGTTTTTTGGTCGTTAGCCATTCATATATCGGATGGGGATTTTCCCCTTTAATACTTATTTTTTCAGTCAAAGGAAATGTTACTCCATACCTGACCGAACAAAAATTCCTGATTTCCTCTTGACTTCCCGGTTCTTGACCACCGAAATCATTACAAGGGAATCCTATAACTATTAATTTATCATTGAAGGCTTCATGTAATTCCTGCAATTGGGCATATTGTGAGGTATAACCACACTCTGATGCCACATTCACCAAAAGTATCTTCTTTCCTTTGTACGCTTCCAGTCGGATTTCTCCTCCTTCTATACTTCCTATCCTATGAGAGTGAATTGAGTGCATTGACAGTTTTTGACAATTCAATAGGGTAAAAGTACATAAATTGCAGCGAACAAATCAAGTAAAATTGAATATGAAGAAAATAATAGTTCTATTTTTTGTGATAAACATGGTTGTACTTTCGTTTTATTCTTGTGCTGTCCGAGATGTGGCTTCGGAATCCAAGCCCATTTCGCATGATATTTGGAATGCTTTATTGGAGAAAAATATCACGGATGATGGCTGGGTGGATTATAAAGGATTCATTAAGGATAAAGATAAGTTTTATGAATATTTGGGCATCCTATCTAGTAACCATCCCAATAAGGAAAATTGGTCTGAAAAAGAAAGCTTGTCCTATTGGATAAATGCTTATAATGCTTTTACAGTGCAATTGATTATTGAACATTATCCTATAAAGAGCATTAAGGACATCAAGGATGGAATACCTTTTGTGAATTCTGTATGGGATATAAAGTTCATTAATATTGAGGGCAAAGAATATGATTTGAATAATATCGAGCATAGTATTCTCAGGAAAAAATTTGAAGAACCGAGAATCCATTTTGCGATTAATTGTGCTTCTTATTCTTGTCCTATCCTTAGGGCGGAAGCTTATGTTCCAGAAAAATTGGAAAAGCAATTAATAGAACAATCCGAACTATTCCTAGCAGATGAGAGAAGAAATAAAATAAGTTCTGATAAGGCAGAACTATCCAAAATATTTTCTTGGTTCGGAAAGGACTTCAAGAAGAAAGGCTCTAAAATTGATTTCATTAACCAATATGCTCCAGTCAAAATTAGCCCAAACGCAGAAATTAGTTATTTGAAATACAATTGGGAATTGAACGAAGCCGATTGATTTTTTTGTGAAACGCGATTTTCTATTTGATATAAATTCGTATCTTTTTACTAGTTTTGAACTTGGTCAAACAATGCGAGTCATTCTAGTAAAACAAATGGGAATTGATGTCAATTACAAATGTCATATTAGGTGCATATCTTCAATCACGCATGCGGCGTATAGAACGCTATATGGAAAATCCGGAAGAAGTCCAGCAGTATTGGTTCCAAAAACTCATCAGCCAAGCAAAAAATACGGATTGGGGCAAAAGCCATGATTATAAAAGCATACGAAATCATAAAGATTTCATAAAAAGGGTTCCCGTCCAAGATTATGAATCTTTGAAGCCATATATAGAACGGATGATGTTGGGAGAGAAGAATGTTCTTTGGACTGGAAAAACAAGTTGGTTTTCCAAATCTTCGGGAACGACTTCTGATAAGAGCAAATTCATTCCGGTCTCTAATGAACATCATCATCATTGTCTAATGAAAGGCTGCCGGGATACACTTTCCATTTATTATGATAATAATCCCAATGCCAACCTTTTTCCCGGAAAGGGTCTTGTAATGGGGGGGAATTGGGAAAGATATGACGCTTGCCCAAAAACCAAATATGGAGATGTTTCTGCTTTGATGTTGAACAATATGCCTGCCTTGGCGAAGTATTTTTATACTCCTGATATGAAAACCGCCTTGATGGATGATTGGGAACCCAAGATCCGCCGTATGGCAGAAATCTCTTCCAAGGAAAATGTTACGAATCTGGGAGGAGTGCCTACTTGGACAATTGTTCTTTTCAGGACGATTTTAGAAATGACGGGAAAGGAAAATATGTTGGAGGTTTGGCCCAATCTGGAATTGTATATTCATGGAGGTGTGAGTTTCACGCCTTATGTGGAGCAGTTTAGAAAATTCCTACCTAAGGACAAAGTCAGATTTTTGGAAATTTATAATGCTTCGGAGGGGTATTTTTCCGTTCAGAATGAAAAAGGAGCAGATGATATGCTTCTCCTTTTGGACAATGGAGTTTATTACGAATTTGTTCCCTCAACCGAATGGGACAGAGAATTTCCGAAAGCGGTTTCCTTGGAAGAAGTGGAATTGAATCAGAATTATGCCATTGTCATTTCCACAAATTCAGGATTATGGAGATATATGCCCGGTGACACTTTGAAATTCACTTCCAAATATCCATTCAAAATAAAAATCACCGGACGTACCAAACATTTTGTCAATGCATTCGGAGAGGAAGTCATGATAGAAAATACGGATAAGGCATTGGCAATGACTTGTGCGAAAATGAATGTCCTCGTACATGAATATACGGTAGCACCGATTTATTTCAAAGGAAATGGAAAAGGAGGTCACGAATGGCTAATCGAGTTTGAAAAACCTCCTTTGGATTTGGAATTATTCAATGATTTACTGGATCAAAACCTACAAAGAGTCAATTCCGATTATGAAGCCAAACGGCATAAGGACATGGCACTATCCCGTTTGATTATCCGCTCCTTACCTGCCGGCTCATTTAGCAAATGGCTGAAAGGAAAGGGAAAATACGGAGGACAAAACAAAGTGCCACGCCTTTCCAATCATAGACAATATTTGGAGGAAATTTTAAGTGTTGTGGATTAATGTTTAGAATGAACTGCAACATGTTTTTTTTGTTTCTAAAATATAAGAATGTAATTTCGCATTTTATCAATCCAATGATTTAAATACAAATGTCAAAAAAGAAAAAAGCGGAAGTGGTTTTGGAAGAAAATAAAATTCCAGAAAATAGTATTTACATCAAAGGGGCAAAAGCGAATAATCTGAAAGATGTGGATTTGATTATTCCTAAGGATAAATTGGTTGTAGTCACCGGAGTTTCGGGCTCGGGAAAATCGTCCATTACCATTGATACATTATTTGCAGAAGGGCAACGCCGATATGTGGAAAGTCTTTCTTCCTATGCTCGTCAGTTTTTAATGCGAATGAAAAAGCCTGACGTGGATTATATAAAAGGCATTTGTCCCGCCATTGCAATTGAACAAAAAGTATCCACATCAAATTCCCGATCCACTGTAGGGACATTGACGGAAATATATGATTATTTAAAAATTCTTTTTGCAAGGATTGGAAAAACATATTCTCCCGTTTCCGGGAAATTAGTCAAAAAGCATGAAGTAACGGATGTCGTGGATTATATTTTATCCCTGGACGAAGGTACAAGGGTACAAATATTTATTCCGATTCAAAAAAAATACGAACGTACGATAGAAAAGGAATTGAATTTATTATTGCAAAAAGGATATACCCGTATTTTTAATGGAAAAGAATTAAAAAGAATCGAGGATGTACTGGAGGGTGATAAAAGGGTATTGAAAAAGAAAACAGAAAAATCTGATTGGAAAATATTAATAGATAGAATTGCAGTAAAAAAAGATGATGATGAGGGTCGGAAAAGAATAGCGGATTCTATCCAAACCGCATTTGTCGAAAGTGAGGGAGATTGTATAATTAATGCTGAAGGTGCAAAAGATGTCCCATTTAATAATAGATTCGAATTAGACGGAATTCTTTTTGATGAACCCAATGTCCATTTATTCAATTATAATAATCCTTATGGTGCTTGTAAAAGTTGTGAGGGGTACGGCATGGCTATGGGGATTGATGAAAATAAAGTCATTCCGAACATGAGCCTCTCTGTTTTGGATAATTGTGTGGCTTGTTGGCGAGGAGAAAAAGGGCAACGATGGAAAAATAAATTAATTAAAAATGCACACCATTTTGATTTTCCGATACATCGACCATATAAAGATTTAACAGACGAACAAAAAGATTTGCTTTGGGATGGAAATGAATATTTTGATGGAATAAATATTTATTTTGATGAGTTGGAAGAGCAGACCTATAAAATTCAAAATAGAATTATGCTCGCCCGATATAGAGGGAAAACAACTTGCTCGGAATGCAAAGGCGGAAGACTAAGGGTCGAAGCAACTTATGTAAAAATTGATAAAAAAAATATTACGGATTTAGTCAAATTGCCTAATGACGAATTATTAGATTTTTTTAATAAAATTAAATTAAATAAAACAGATAAGGAAATTGCCAAACGATTGGTTTTAGAAATTACGAACCGTTTGGAATTCATGATAAAAGTAGGCTTAGGATATTTATCTATAAATAGAATTTCTTCCACTCTCTCCGGTGGCGAAACCCAAAGAATTAATTTAACAAGAACGCTGGGAAGTAATTTGACCAGTTCACTTTATATTTTGGATGAACCGAGTATTGGCTTGCATCCAAGGGACACAAATAGGTTAGTGGAAGTATTAAAAAATCTAAGGGATTTAGGGAATACCGTAGTCGTGGTGGAGCATGAAGAAGACATTATTAAAAATGCGGATTTTTTAGTGGACATGGGACCACATGCGGGAATTAATGGAGGCGAAGTTGTCTTCGCTGGAAATTATGAAAAAATACATGATGATGCTTCGGAAAGTCTGACAGCAAAATATATGAGTGGCAGAATGGAAATCCCCGTTCCCTCTATGAGAAGGAAATTTGTAAACTCGATTGAAATCATTGGAGCCGCCCAACACAATTTAAAAGAAATAGATATAAAAATTCCTTTGAATACCTTATCCGTAGTAACCGGGGTTTCGGGTTCGGGGAAAACGACTGTTGTGAAAAGTATTTTATATCCGGCACTCAAAAGACATCTAGGAGAAGCACATCCTTTTGCTCCCGGATTATTTACGGAATTAAAAGGGGATTTAAAAAAGATTACGCAATTAGAATTAATCAGCCAAAGTCCCATAGGGAAATCTTCCCGTTCCAATCCCGTAACTTATGTAAAGGCATACGACGCCATCCGTAAATTATTTACGACACAACAATTATCAAAAATAAGAGGATTCAAACCCAAACATTTTTCATTTAATGTCGAGGGTGGTCGCTGTGAAACTTGCAAAGGCGATGGTGAAGTTGTTGTAGAAATGCAGTTTTTGGCAGACGTCAGATTAATTTGTGATGAATGTAAGGGGCAACGTTTCAAGCAAGATGTTTTGGATGTTCAATATCGTGAAAAAAATATTTTTGAAATATTGGATATGAGCATTGAGGATTCCTTGGAATTTTTTAAAGATGAAAAAGATATTTTTAAAAAATTAAAACCATTGGATGATGTTGGTTTGGGTTATATTAAATTAGGGCAATCTTCCAGTACATTATCCGGGGGTGAAGCCCAAAGGGTCAAACTGGCTTCTTTTTTAGGGAAGGAAAGAGTCAAAGAACATATCTTTTTTATTTTTGATGAACCGACAACAGGTTTGCATTTTCATGATATCAGAAAATTATTGGACGCATTAAATGCATTGGTGGAAAAAGGACATACCGTTTTGGTAGTCGAACATAATATGGAAGTTATTAAATCCGCAGATTGGTTAATTGATTTAGGTCCGGAGGGTGGAAAAGATGGTGGACATTTGGTTTTTCAAGGATTACCGGAAGATGCTGTAAAATGTAAAAAATCTTATACCGGAAAATATTTAAAAGAAAAATTGTAAATTATTTTTCTAACATTAAATCATAATTATCAATACAATTCCCCCAATCATATTTTTTTATAAAACCTTTTAATTCCTTTTTGTCAACTGAATTATAATTATTAATTAATTGAATTAATTTCTCTTTTAATTCTTTTTCAGAATTATAAATAAATTCGGTTTTGTTTTCTTGGGATAAATGTTCCGGATAAGCGAGTCGGTTTGGCAATAAAGAAATTGCTCCGCAATATATTCCCTCCACTACACTCCCTCCGAAAAAATCCTGATTTGAAGTAACAGGCATAATGTCCGAAGTTTTCAACCATCGGGCATATTCCCCAAAAGAAGCTGCAAATCCGAAATGTAGGATTTCATCTTTTAATTTAATTTTTGCTTCATTAAATATTTTCGGAGAACGGGAATATTGTTCACCCAATACCACTAATTTAAATTTAAATCCCTCATTTTTTAATTCAAATAAAATCTTGAAAAAGCTTTCCGGATTTTTATCATATTCCCATCTATGATTCCATAAGATTATCGCTTCTTCTTTTTCAATATCAAATGCTTCATACTTATCGAAAATTTTCAAATCCATTCCTAAATACAAAACTTGGCTTTTATTTTTGATGAGTTCGATATTCTGAAATTCATGATAATCCGGAAATTGTTTTAAAAAATCAGGCAAGGCATTGATGAAAGAATCCAAATGATACTGGGAATTAAAAAATAATTTATCCGCAGCTAATGCAGAAGTATAATTCATAAAAGCATATTCATTGTGCCGCCCTTTTTTCACATCTTCGTCACTAGGTGACCAAGGATAGGTCAATTGGTTTTCATGAAAATAAATAGCCGTAGAAATTCCTTGGCTTTCTTTTCTTAGCAATCCCAAAAATGTAGCCAAGTCCAACATGTCAGAAACCAAAATCAAATCCGTTTGATTGACCTCTGCTTTAAACATTCGGGCAAGGCTCACCGCTCCGCCGAACATCCTCCATTTCCAATGCCGTCCTTTCAAAGACAAAATCTGCACCTCATGTCGGCTGTTTTTTTGAAAACTTTCTGCCCATTTTTGATGGCTTCCTGTAAAAAATGGTTCTATTAATGTGATATGCATGGTCTAAAGATATATTTTTGCAAGCAATGATAAAAACAAACAGCCCAACAGCCCGTGCTTGGAACAGACTCAAACGGAATAAACCTGCCCTTTTTGGAATGGGATGGATTTTTATTGTCGTTTTTTTAGCGGTATTGGGATATAAAATAACTCCAGATAGTACGCCCCATTGCAATAACCAAATGCTTCGGATCAAACTCCAGCCACCCGGATTTTCTACGGATATTTTACAAGTGAAAAAGGATTTGGAAATTCCGAAGAAAAATTTCTTTTCCCAAATGTTCTACGGACAAGAAACCCCTTACAAATGGATTCCGATAGAAAGTTATAAGCAAAATGGCGATACATTAGAAATCCTGACTTTCGGAGGCGACCCAATGACATATCCCTTACATGGCAATTCTGATTTTAAGGTTGTTAATAAAAAATTCAGATTAGGAACGGATAATTTTGGGAGGGACATATTGAGTCGGATAATTCTGGGATCCAGAATTTCACTGATTGTAGGTTTCATAGCCGTTTTGATTTCATTGATTATAGGACTGAGCCTAGGAGCGATAGCAGGTTACAGGGGAGGAAAAATAGATGATTTAATTATGTTTTTGGTGAATACTGTTTGGTCTATTCCTACGCTTTTACTGGTCTTTGCCATCGTTTTGGCATTCGGAAGGGGAATAGGAATTATTTTTCTTGCCGTAGGACTGACCATGTGGGTGGATGTCGCAAGAATCGTAAGGGGACAAGTTTTGGCAGTCAAACAAATGCAATATATCGAAGCTGCAAGGGCATTTGGTTTCAGTTCATTCAGAATTATTTTCAAACACATTCTTCCTAATATTCTTGGTCCGGTTATGGTTATAGCTGCGGCTAATTTTGCTACCGCAATATTATTAGAAGCCGGCTTGAGTTATCTGGGATTCGGAGTCCAGCCTCCCACTCCTTCATGGGGAACGATGTTGAATGAAAATTATGGTTATGCCATTAGCGGAAAACCGATGCTGGCATTGATTCCTGCCATTGCCGTCATGCTTTTGGTTTTGTCTTTCAATTTATTGGGGAATGGATTGAGAGATGCCTTGGATGTGACTACAAAGTAAAAAACCTAAATTTTTCTTAAAATTATCAAAGAGATAAATGGTTTATAAATTAATTTCATTATGTTTAGAACCTATTCCGAACTAACTAGGCAAATTTATTTTAAAATACAGATTTAAGTTACCAAATCAAAGCTTTAAATGCCTGATTTTCCTCACATAAAGAAAAACTTATCCAATTTTGAAATGCTTGAGCGAGCGCTTTCGCTGAAGCAATTGCAAATTAACCGTTTGCTGAATATCACACAGGCGATTAATGATAATTTGCCGGCAAGGGTATTGTTCGATATGTATAATTCCTTTCTCAGTTGGGAAATGGGAATTAAGAAGATGGCGATATACATCAAGGAGGAAAATGGGGAATGGTGCTGTGCTTCTTCCATAGGCATTTCCGATTCACTACTGAAACTGGATGTTGGGGGAAAACTAACGACATATACCAAATTGCTTAACCTTACGGATGAAAACCATCCATTGTTCAAGCAATTCGATGTGGTCATTCCGGTGAGGCATAAGAATGAATCCATAGCATACACATTCATTGGCGGCTTTGACCCGAATGAGGACATGTATGACAAGGTGTCTTTCATTACTACGATTACGAATATCATTGCGGTAGCGATTGAGAATAAAAGATTATTCAAAAGACAGTTGGAACAAGAGGCACTGAAACGTGAAATGGAGCTGGCAGGGAAAATGCAGAATATGCTTATTCCCAATAATCTCCCTAAGAATAATCGTTACGAATTGGCAAGTATTTATCAGCCTCATTCTACCATTGGTGGCGATTATTTTGATTTTATTGATTACGATGATCCCCGTTTCGCTTTTTGTATCGCAGATGTTTCGGGTAAAGGTGCGGCTGCGGCATTATTAATGTCCAATATCCAAGCGACGGTCCGCTATCTTATCAATAAAAGGATTAAGGCCGAACCTTTTATCCAGCAACTGAATAAGAGTATCATGGATTCGGCCCAAGGAGAAAAATTCATTACTTTTTTCATAGGGGAATTCAATACGGAAACGAATGAACTGGTTTATGTGAACGCAGGACATAATGCACCGGTGCTTTATACGAAAGGGACTTTGCAAACCCTGAATAAAGGATGTACCGTATTAGGTGCTGTCGATGAGATTCCGGGACTGGAAGTGGGCAGGATTGTTTTGGATGAAGAAGCTTTAATTGTAACCTATACGGATGGTTTGATTGATTTGGCAAATGATGCGGGAGTTTATTTCGATGAGGAATTCCTATTTGATTTTGTCATGAAAAACAATGATTTGTCGGCAGAGGAGTTCAATGAGCATTTACGGAATGAAATAAATTCCTTCAAGGGAAATCAAGGTTTTCCGGATGATATTTCTGTCTTGACTTGTAGGATATTCAAAGGTGGGACATACATAGCAAAACCCAGCAAAAACTGGTAGTATCTATTTTTTCAAATCAGCATATACCTTTTTCCGGGTAGGCTTTTGACCAAGCCCTTGAATTCCAGATCCAATAACAATACCGCTAATTCTCCTTGGGAAAATCCCGTTTCATAGCTAATCAGGTCTATTCCCTCACTTTCCTTTAATTTCAAAGAATCCACGACTTTCATTTCTTGCTCGTTCAAATCCACAAATAATTTTCTTTGCAGATTCATTTTTTCTTTTCCTTTTTCCCATCTCATGATATAGGCAATATCCTTTGCAGATTCCAAGAGATTCGCCTTATGTGATTTTATCAATAAATTACAACCCAATGAATTCGGATCCTTGACCCTTCCCGGTACAGCGAAAACATCCTTGTTATAAGCATTGGCAATTTCGGCAGTAATCATAGAGCCGCCACGTTTAGCGGTTTCCACCACAATGAGCGCATCGCTCAAGCCTGCAATAATCCTATTCCTCATAGGGAAATGAGGGGCATCCGGTTGTTGGGTAGAGGAAAACTCTGAAAGCAGTCCTCCATTAAGAACCATGTTTTTTGCAATGGATCGATGTCTGGCTGGATAAACCATATGCAAACCATGTCCGAGGCAGGCAATGGTTGGAATTTTAGTGGCAATGCTTTTCTTATGTGCGGTCACATCAATTCCATGAGCCAAACCGCTGATGATTTGCACATCATATTCCTTGAGTTCTTCCACAATTTCCTCACAATGGGCTTTGCCCCATTCCGATGGTTTTCTAGTTCCCACAATCCCAACGGTTCTGTAGTGGTTCAAATCTGCATTCCCCTTATAATACAAAAGGAGCGGAGCATCATGGAAATGTGTAAGCCTTCTAGGATAGTTCTTATCAAGGAAAAAATAGGTTTTGATTTCATTTTTCTCAATGAAAAGGATTTCGTTTTCTGCTTCTAGGAAAAATGATTTATTTAAAATGGCATCCGCTGTTACCGCTCCGATTCCTTGGATTCTGAGCAATTCTTTTTTGGGTGTTTCAAATACTTTTTTCACTCCTCCACACCAAGCAATGAGCTGGCGGGCAGTGACCGCACCGACTCCCGGAATCTTCGTAATAGCAATTTTATATAATAAATCAGACATTTCCTAAAACAGTCACTTTTTTGAATCCCAAGGGAATTTTAAAAATAAAATTCGAGTTTAAAACAAAGTATCATAAGGAAATGCAATTTATGTTTTATTTTACAATTGATTTAAGTAATTAGAGGGAATAAATTTATTTGGAATTAATAGGAAATATGGCTGAGCGGAAAAAAACTACGAGAAAAACCAGAAAGAAAAAAGGTTTCGATACCACAAAGTTGCTTCCAAAAATGGAAGTCTTATTTGTAGTCGTCTTATTTCTATGCTTTTTTGCATGGGCCTTGGCTAAATGCAGCACTACACCAAGCCAAAATGTTGTAGCAGATGATATGGAAGATATTATTTCTCCGGCTGCCGCCGATAATCCGGATTCTCCTAGCTACGATTTGGGTGAAGAAGAAGACGAACCCGATCCGACCTTAATTCCTCCCGAACCTACTGGAAACGTAGAAGTTGTAGATAGGAACGATGGAATGTCAAGAAAAAGTTATACTCCTCTCTTCGTAACGCTCCAAGATTTAAAAATAAGAAAAGGACCTAGTAGGGATTCTGCAATTGTTACGATATTGAACCTCCATGAAGAAGTTATGTTTTTGGAGAAGAGAACGAATTTTAGGGAGAAAATAAGCAATGGAGCAGAAATCATGGATGAACCTTGGATTTATGTACAATCCAAAAAAGGGCACAAAGGTTGGGTCTATGGAGGTGGGGTTCATTTTTTCAAATGGGATAGACTGAAAAATCCGATTCCATCCTTGCCGGATGAAGAAGAAGATGGTGAATAAAAAAATCCCTTGTGAATTAATTCACAAGGGATTTTTTTATTACTACGAATGATTTATTTGAGCCTAGCTCGTGTTGTTCTGTTTATCCAACAACCGATTTTGTAAGAGTCGCCATCTTTTACATTTCCATTCATAAAACCATCTTCTTTAGTAGGAAGATATTGATAATACTTATTGATCTGTTTTTGAGCTTTTCCTGCTGATTCGGGATCTTTTTTTGCTTTTTCCCACATATCCATAGCCGGCCAAAGAACGACTTGGCTTTTCCATCCTGTTCCTGGCCCACAAAGTGCTCCACTGGAAGCATACATATTTCCTATCAATAAGGATGGTTTTCCCCATCCCGGTCTATGATTCAATGCTTTGTTTGCCCATTCTCTGGCTGAACTGAATTTTTTCTGACGGGTTAGGACAGAGGCGATAGAATAGGCATAAGATGCTTTTTTGCTAAGGTCTGTGGTTTTATTGTATCTATCTTCCAAACATTGGATAGCTTGTGCATACTGACCATTTCTAAGATAGTCATTGCAACTGGGGGTGACCGGAGTGCCTGGGTCTACTACAACAGGGTCTTTTTCCACACACTTAGCCTGATAAGCAGCATTAATTTCTTTCAATTTCGCATCCATTTCAGAACAATCTCCCCAACGAAGAATAGAATATGCTTCCATCATTGCATCGCAATCACTTTTGTCTTCTTCATAGATGTAAAGGTATTTCCCCTTGTAATAATCACAAGTATAAAAGCCTTTTTCTGCTTCAAACTCTTCCAATCTTACAGGTGCATAACCTTTCACTACCTTGAAACCTTCAAGTTCGTTCCCTTTGGCAGTTTTCATTCCGTTATCTATGATTTTGCTAATCAGACCTGCATATTTTTGGGCTTCGCCCATGCTTATCGCCTTGCTGTTATATTGCTTGATAAGCAAATCCGTAAATGGATTCAAAACAAATGCCTGCGTTTTCATTCCTTTCAAGTCAACGGATTTCTTGAACAAATCATACTTTTCTTTATCCGTGGCATAATCCGGATAATTATAAACCAAATCAAAGCCTTTTCTACCATAAGTGTATCCTTCATCATCCGGATAACATTCAAGCATTTCATCATAAAGTTTCATGATCTGATCCACATGTGCTTTCTTTTTGGCAGCATCGGTTTCCTTGTTGAACTTATCATTGAAAATTTCAAGTCCCCAAGTATAAACGGTATTTCTTTTCCCATCCGCTGCGGGAGCTTCTGCATACACTTTCTGCCAAAGCGGGAATGCTTTTTCATAATTTTTCGCCCTTATTTCGTCTTTGCATAGAACATAACTATCTATAATCGCATCCTTGTCGGGAGAATTGTTCCAAGAGGGACAAGGGCTAAGGTTTTCATCGGGCTTAGGTGGAGCTGTTTCTGTTTTAGGTTCTTCCTTAACTACGGTTTTTTCTGTAGTCTTAGGAGTACAAGCCAAGGCTAATAGCGTAATGGCTGTGAATAATAAAAAGAGATTTTTTTTCATGATGATATATCGTTTTATCTTGTAATGTTTTCAAAGGAAATCATAGGCTATATTAGTAGTACCTAATCCTTACTTCCTTAGATGCCAAATTTAAACTAAAGGGTGTAAATTCAACAATGAAATACTAGGAGTAAAATATTTAATAGATAATATTCCCATTGTTTAGACGGTGTTTTGTTAATAAAAGGACATGATAGACCTATTATTTTTCACAATAACGGGAATTATTGGCAAAAGCTATGTTATGTTTTTTCTAAAAAAACGATAAGGAAAAGCTAATAGTGGTCAAAAATACATTTTTAACGATGCACTCAATCTAAAATATTCCCAAATCGATTGTTGAAACCTTCTATCCCTTGCAAGCCTCCGGTATGTATGGCTAGAATGGTACTATCCCTAGGGAAAAAACCTTTTTTGATCAAATCAAAAATACCAAACATCATTTTTCCTGTATAAATAGGATCAAGGGGAATATTATGTAATTCTTTGAATTCATTAATGAACGAAATCAATTCTGGCTTATGTTTGGCGTAGCCACCAAAATGATAATCCGTTTGTAATTTCCAATTAGTATGAGGACTTTTCAATAATGCTTCAATTTCTCCTTTTAGAAAATCTCCTTTTAGGCTAGGAAAGCCAATGATTTTGGAATTGCTGTTTTTTTTCGCCAAACCGCTAATAATTCCCGTTATCGTTCCTCCCGTTCCGACAGGTAATGTGTAATAATCCGGACCCAGTTTTTGTTCTAATACCTCAGCAGGAATCTCTTCGCATCCTTTTATTGCTAAATCATTTGTTCCTCCTTCCGGAATCAGGTAAAAATCTCCGAATAATTCTTTTAGCTGGCTAATGAATGTTGGCTCCTGTTTTTCCTTGTATTCGCTTCGACTAATGAAATGTAATTGCATTCCATTCTTTTCTGCGAAAAGCAATGTTGGATTCGGATTCTTGGGTTTTTCACCCCTTATAATTCCGATAGTTGAAAAGCCGAATGCTGTCCCTGCTGCAGCGGTAGCATAAATGTGATTGGAAAATGCTCCTCCGAAAGTGAGCAATGTTTTTTTTCCGTCCGCTTTTGCCTGGGCAAGATTGTATTTTAATTTTCTGAATTTATTTCCTTGGATTGTCGGATGATTCAAATCCTCTCTTTTTATGAAAAGGTGGATATTTTTTTCTTTAAGTACAAAAGATTCTATTTTTTGTATTGGCGTAAGCATAATGGCGAATATAATGTGCTTTTAAACAATCCTCTTTGTATAGTGAACCTTATTTCATCATATCATTTGAAATAA
>JAHDHJ010000097.1 GCA_020631375.1 Saprospiraceae bacterium
AATAAAATTCTAAGTAGTGAATAGTAACCGAAATTGATTGCAATCAATTTCGGTTATTTTTATTTTTCATACCAATTTTTGAATAGCATTTACTCTATCCTCTTTTTTGAATCCCTATATGGAATAATTGTAATTTGGAAATCATCCTCATATATTTTTTTACCCGGAATTTTCCTAGCATTTATCCTTTCCACTTCAATATTATATTTTTCTAGAATATCTGCCATTTCATTCATTGGTTTAATAAATTCATCGGCAGAATCCTTATACCATGATGTAGCGGATTTGGACTTCTGGCGGTTTTTTTCTTCTTGGTAATAATCCGGTATCGGTAAATTATCATCAAACCATTTAATCAATTCTTCCAGCCTATTCCGATCCTCTATTTCCAAAGAAACATTTTTCATCAAATAATCCGCTGCCCAAAAAAAACCGAATTCGATTTTTTTTGATTTATCATTATAATATTTCGCTCTATATCTTAGGTACATTTTATATTAGTATTCCATAAGAGTGTGGATAACATCCGACTTTCACTTTTTTTGTCCATTCCTAAAGATTTTCCAAAATCAATTCATATTCTTCGAAACGGTGACTTCTTATCGGTCTGACATATGGTTCCGTATGAAAATATAAAATCAGGCAAGGAGAAATTGATTTGTATTTTTCTACGTATTCATAACTTTTGAGTTCCTTATTTTTTACTCTCTGCTTGATTCTATTATGATAGGGATACATTTTCAAGCGTTTTTTTATTCGTCAAAGTTTCAAAAATCATTAAATTCCCAAACAACATTGTAAATGCATAACCAATATCCTCAACAGGAATGGTATGCAATCTGACCCCTAAATTTTCCAAATCATTGTACCAAACAATTGGAGTTCCTATCATCGTTCCGGTTAATATTCCATTGACAATAAAAAATGGAATCAGGATAATTAGAAATGAGATATAAAACTGTTGTAATAATTCCAATTTAAAAAACAGACCTAAAAGAAGTGTGGTTAATAAAAATAAAAAATTTACCGCGGTATATGCTTTTGAAAAATTTGTAATTATCAATATTGCTGATAAAATAATTAATACAATCGTTATTAGTAAAGCTGTTTTATTCTTTAATTGAATATTGGGGAAATTATGAAAAAAAGCATAATGGGCGAACAGACTACAAAATGGTATAACAAAAAAAAACAGCCATTCTTCTATAGGCATTTTAAAAATAAATAGCCCCAAACAATAATCATGGTTAAACCCCCAAACTCCTTGGCTTGTAAATATAGCATCCCAAACCAAAAACACTCCTGCGATTATACTTGTTGAAAGTATAAAATTTTTCCAATCCTTGAATAAATCAACCTTGAATACTGTTATCAACAAAGGCACAACGAGCGATACCAAAAGAATATAAAAATACAAGGGCATCTTATTTTTTATTTAGCAGGTCTTTTGAAATATTTCCTAGGCACAAATAACATCCCAAAACATTCACCGTCTTCTTTTCCCAAATGTTTGTGATGGATTTTATGTGCTTTTCGCAAACCTAATAAATAGCGATTTTTCGTGTGCTTAAACCATTTGAATCTTTGGTGGATTATAATATCGTGGACAAGGAGGTAAGTAATCCCATACAACAAAATCCCCAGAGCTATAAAAAATTTATAATTGAATTCTGGGTTCAATCCGAAATAGAAAAGCGTAGCACTTGGAATAGCGCCTATTAGAAAAAAAGCATCATTCTTCTCAAATGTGTTAGGATATTTGGGCTGGTGATGATCGGAATGTAAGAACCATAAAAAACCGTGCATGACATATTTATGCGTAAGCCAAGTCACCGCTTCCATCAAGCCATAGGTTACAAGTGTTATTAGTATATAAAAAAGTATCATCATAATCAAACAATTCAAATTGCCAAAAAGTCCATAGAACATAGCAAAGAGGAGGAACATTTTTTATAACTACGCCTATGGACTATAAAGTTATGAATTTAAATCTATACGACCTTGAGTTGGTATCTGATATAAGACAGCAATAACAAATAAGTTTTTGATGGAGTCGAAACGCTTATTCTTTTTTCTTTCAAAATCTTAGTAGGTGTTTCGTCAATCTTATTCAATAATTTGCTGTAATATTTATATGCAACATAAACTCCTAATTTTGCTTCTTTGGGAAGTTTTTTTATTCCTTTGTAGGCAGAATCAAACTCTTCTCTTATTTCCTTTACAATCATGTCTTTATTTTTTTCATTAATCGTATCCGGATTGATATTAGGAAAATATGTCCTATTTAAATCTTCATAATCTTGCTTAAAATCTCGTAAAAAATTTACTTTTTGAAAAGCAGTCCCCAATTTCATTGCAGGATTTTTCAATTGCTCGTATTCCCTTTCATTCCCTTTTACAAATACTTTCAGACACATCAATCCCACTACATCCGCAGAGCCATAAATATATTCTTCAATTTCTTTTTTATTCGTATAAACCTGCTTGGTCAAATCAGCACGCATACTTTTCAAAAATGCACGAACCAATTCATCCTCAATATTATTTTCCTTTACCGTTTTTTGAAAAGCATTGATAACGGGATTCGAACTAATTCCGAACTCCTTTGCATAATTATATTCTTCCTCAAATCTATTTAATAATTCTTCTTTCGGATAGCCTTCAAAACTGTCCACTATTTCATCTGCTACCCGAACGAAACCATAAATATTATAAATATCCTGGCGAATACTCGAAGCAAGCAAACGCACAGCTATGGAAAATGAAGTGCTATAATTCTTAGTGATTAAATAAGCGCTTCCATCGGATATTTTATCGAATAATTCTTTCATAAAGAAAATTCTTTTAAAATTAATTCCGCAGCTATTTTTCCGGATATCAAAGCTGGCGGAACTCCCGGACCGGGAACAGTCAACTGCCCTGTAAAAAATAAATTACTTACTTTTTTACTTTTTATTTTCGGCCTTAAAAAAGCAGTCTGCATTAAGGTATTCGCCAAGCCATATGCATTCCCTTTATAGGAATTATAATCATTCACAAAATCATTGATACAATAGGACCTCATAAATAACACATTGTTTTTCAATTCTTGTTTTGTCAATTTTTCAAGCCTGGAAATAATTAGATTAAAATATTTATTCCTATGCTCTTCCGTATCTTCTATTCCTGCCGCAATCGGAATTAAAAAGGTAGCTGCTTCCTTTCCCTCCGGAGCAAATGCATCATCTGTCATACTCGGAAAACTCGCATAAAAAAGAGGGTCTTTAGGCCAAGAGGGTGTATCATAAATATACTCGGCATGGGAATCGAATTCTTCATCAAAAAACAAGGTATGGTGGGATACGTTTTTAAGTTTTTTATCAAAACCCACATAAAATAATAATGACGATGGAGCGAAAGTTTTTTTATTCCAATATTTTTCTGAATACTGCCTGTTTTCCGGATTTAATAATTGCTCTGTATGGTAATAATCCGCTCCACTCAAAACAATATCCGAAGCAATGAATTCTCCATTGACATGAATCCCTTTTGCTGTTCCTTTTTCATTCACTTCTATTTTATCGACAGGAGCATTCAATACAAAATCGACTCCCAAATCCCTTGCCATTGTTTCGATTCCTTTGACAACTTCAAACATCCCACCCTTTGGATGCCAAGTGCCTAATCCAAAATCTGCCCAATTCATAAAATTGTACATAGCGGGAGTGTTCCCCGGTTTTGCTCCCAAAAACAAAACAGGAAACTCTAAGATTTTTATTAATCTCGGATTCTTAAATTTATTTTGGATTTGTTTTCTGATATCGAAGAAAAGCTGATTAAGTCTGGTAATTGTCTTGGAACTTATCAGTTCCAAAGGAGATATTCCGGGTTGGTAAACCAAATCTTTCACAGCAAGCTTATAATTGATTTCCGCTTGTTCCAAAAATTTTTTCAGTTCAAAAGAACTCCCTTTTTCTTCTTTCTCAAATATGTCATAAATTTCATTCATATCCGAGGAAATCGTGATGCTGTCCCCTATTCCATAATAAACCTGATAAGCGGGATTCAATCTGTGCAGCTTATAATAATTCTCTGGTTTTTGTCCAAAATCACTAAAAAACCGCTCGAAAACATCAGGCATCCAATACCAAGTCGGTCCCATATCGAAAAGGAAACCCTCATTTCTGTATTGTCTTGCCCGTCCTCCGATTTGTTCGTTTTTCTCATAAACAGTCACTTTGTGTCCTGCATTGGCGAGATAACAAGCTGCTGATAAGGATGAAAAACCCGAGCCTAAAATATTAACTATCTTTTTCATTGTTTAACAAATATAGTTTTTTGTTAAACAAAAAACTAATTTATGGAAATAATATCCCCAAAACTTTCGAAAAAACTTATTTGGCTGCTGCTGCTCCTTTCGGAAAACTCTTTCCAGATTCTGCCAATGACCAAGCAATTATTCTTGGTATCCAGCAAAAGTTCTCCGATGTCACTTATCCATTTTTCCTTTTCGTCCAGAGGTTTATCAATCAAAAAAGAACTGACCCAAGTGATTTTCTTGAATTGGGAATTGAGATAAAATAAATTTTCAATGGGAACACTCCTCCCTAGATAAATCGTCTTCTCGCCCTTGCGCTTTAAATAATAATTCAGGAATAACAAACCTATCTCGTGCATTTCCCCATTAGGAAGAAATAGGATATGCATATGACCGTTTGTAGAACTACCCGCTTTTATGGAAGCAGTATGGAGAATGATTTTTTGATAAATCAGATTGGAAATAAAATGTTCGTGAGCAGGTCTGAGTGCCTCTGTCTGCCACAAAACACCGATATGATTCAAAAGCGGCAAATAAGTATGAATAAAAATCTCTTCAAAAGTCGATTTTTTTATTTGTTGCAAATATACCTCTTGGAACAAAGCCTCATCCAAAGTAAACATACTTACTATCAATGAGTTAATCTGATAATTATTGGAAACCCCGTCTAAGGCAATTGCTTTGGCTTCCTCTGCCAATTCCTTATCCGAAAGTTTCGACAACTTGGAAATCTTATAATCATGCTTATACAACAGACTGACATTCAATATTTTTTGGAGGTCCGGAAGTTCGTAAAGCCTTATGTTCCTGTTCAACCTTGCAGGATTCAATAAATCATACCTCCTCTCCCATATCCGGATGGTATGGGCCTTTATTCCAGTCAAAATTTCCAAATCCTGAATGGTGAATGCATTTTGGATATTGTTCATCTAAAGAGATACTTTATTAAACAAAAGTAGGTTTATTTTTTTGTTTTCACAAAATAAGCCCACTTACAATTTTTGCTGATGACAATGCTAGGGGAATTCCTCCGCCCGGATGCACACTTCCACCACAGAAATAAAGGTTCTCAATTTCCGGACTAAAATTAGGATGCCGAAAAAATGCCGCCATTTTATCATTCGATGCCGTTCCATATAATGAGCCTTGGTAGGAACTTGTTTTTTGCTCTATCAAACGGGGATCCAAAATAGATTCGTATTCGATTAATGGTCCGATATCTATTTTTAAAATTCGAGATATTTTTTTAAGAATATTTTTTTTAGCTTCGGCAATTAAACCATCCCAATCCTGCCCCTTATCCCCAGGAACATTTATCATTACAAACCAATTCTCGGATCCTTGTGGAGCATCCGACGGCTGGTGCTTTGACGAAATATTAATATAAATAGTCGGATCTTTATAAATGGAATACTCTTCAAATATTTGTTTGAACTCTTCCCTATAATTTTCACTAAAAAATATATTATGCAATATCAGATTAGGAAATGTTTTTTTTATTCCCCAATAAAAAATCAATGCAGAACTTGAACGCTCTTGGGCAATGACTTTTTCGGGATGTTTTTCATTGGGCAAAAGTTTTCTATAAAACGGAACAATATCCATATTACTAATCAAAACATCTCCCTGATGAATTTCACCATTCTCTGTTGTTATGGATTTGACTTTCCTATTTTCTACTTGGACTGAAATTATTTTTTTATTGAAATAAAATTGTACGCCTAACTCTTTTGCTTTTTCAAATAAATTCAAAGTAATCGAGTGCATTCCGCCCTTAGGAAAAAATGCTCCCCTTCCAAATTCCAAATGTGGAATAATATTTAAAATTCCAGGAGCCTTGTAAGGATTAGAACCATTGTAGGTAGCATATCTATTGAAGAGTTGAATTAATTTTTCATGCTTTAGCACTTTTCCATTCACATCATTCATAGACTGATTGATGTTTAGAAAAGGCAATTTGAACAATGAAAAAAATGTTTCGGGATTTAAATAAGATTTTATTTTATGCAATGATTTTTCCAGGAAAAGATGGTTCGTTGCCCCAAAGATATAAGCACTTTTATCAAGGTGTTTTTTTATTAATTTTGCATCTACTCCTAATTTCAATTCTACTTCTTCCGCAAATTTATTCCCATCTCCCCATCCTTGGATTATTGTTCCATCTTCATAGAAATATCGACAGACTTCATCCAATCTTTCGTAATTGAAACCTCTTGGATTCTTTGTATTTAAATTTAATAATTCATCCACTTTCTCGGGCATGGTAAAAAGAGATGGTCCCGCATCAAACCTATATTTATGATTTCCCGTTTCCGTTAATTTTCCGCCCGGATAATTATTTATTTCAAAAACGCTTACAGCAAAACCTCTTGCTTGTAATCGGATAGCTGCGGCTAGTCCACCTATCCCTGCACCTATTACAATAGCGGTTTTCATATGATGGGTTTTTAATTTATGAGGATTGTATTATCCCTTTACAAAAGAAATAAAATTTTCATAACCTAACCAACTACACGAACTATCGGTAACTCTTATAATATCAAATTGATTTATTACTTCAATTATCCTAGTAGTCGTACACCCTCCAGTTTCAATTTCCGCAATGGAATTCTCAAACTTAGCATATCGGCTTAGGAATTCTTTTTTCCCTACTTTATTTATAAGGTTATATCTTCTCGTTTCATTATTTAAGGTCTCAAAAATAAAACTATCCGCATCCATATAAAATCTGTGTTGTTCTTTATGAAAATGAAAACAGCCCCATGATTTCATTAAAACAAAAGTAGTATCAACCTCAATTTTGTTTTTTAGAGAAGCATCGTTATTCCCATAGCCATTACTCTTTTCCGACTTATCTATCTGACCATTCGGTATACAATTATATTCTATATCCTTAATGATATTATAGGAATTTAATTCACTCAAAGATTCAACTGACATCAGTAAATCGTTATTAATATCTTCTTTGAAACAAGAAAAAATTAATAAAATAATTAAAGTGAAAAGATATGTTTTTATCATTTCATTGCTAATTCAAAAAATTAATTCCTAATCAAAAAGTCCCTTGAAAAATTCCTTTCGTTTTTTCTTTCTTTCCGCTTTTTTCTTTTCCCTTTCCAATTCCTTTTTGGATTTTGGTCTAGGAGGCAAAGGAGGTTTTGGTCCATTTGGTTTTCCCGGCCTAGAAGGTGGTTTCACTACTCCTCCACCCGGACGAGGGCGGGGAGGGCGGACACCTACATTGATATTTACAGGAGGTTGTGGAGCTTGTGGAATCCCTTCTATTTCCTCGCTAGGATTTTGCATTGCAATATATTCGCTTTCCGTAATTTTAGGAGGGCATTCCAATTCAGCGAACACTCCGAATTCTGGCTCGGCGAATGTATCTAATTCCATCATGGTAAATTTGGGGTCCTTATAAACCCTCTGCATAAATTCCGCCCATATGGGCAATGCCATATTCGCACCTTGACCCAAGGAAATATCCCTGAAATGAATCTTAGGATCATCTGCTCCTACCCAAGCACCAGCCACTAAGTTCGGGGTATATCCCATGAACCAACCGTCCGCATGGGATTGGGTCGTACCTGTTTTACCTGCTATAGAGCCTTCAAATCCATATTTAAACCTCAATCTTCTTCCTGTTCCTTCATCTATCACATTCTCTAGCATTTTGGTCATCATGTAGGCATGTTCTTCTGACAATACCCTTATTGTATCCAATTCCGGTTCATTTTTCTCAGGAGTAAAATCTGCTATCAGATTTCCGTTGGTATCTTCTATTTTTAAAATATATTGTGGACGGTTATGTTTTCCCTTGTTCGCCAATGTACCATAAACCTGAATCATTTCAAACAGGGAAATATTCGCAGTTCCCAAGGCTATGGATGGCAATTCCGGCACATCGCTTTCTATTCCGAATTCCTTTGCCAAACTGACCACTTCTGGAATCCCTGTTTTCATGATCATGTCCACAGTTATGCTATTGACCGAATTGGTCAATCCTCCTTTCATGGATAACATACCTCCATATATACCATCAGAATTTTTGGGTGCCCAATCATCCCATTCCGTATATACCACTTGCCTATTATAGAAATAATCACAAGGCACATATCCTTGTTTCAAGCCCTCTGCATATACAATGGGTTTGAATGTCGAACCGACTTGCCTCTTGGATTTCACATGATCGTATTGGAAATATTTAAAGTTCGTTCCGCCTACCCAAGCTTTTATTTTTCCTGTTTGTGGTTCCATGACCAAGAAACCGGTATTCAGCAAACAATAATAGAATTTCAATGAATCCAAGGGACTCACTTCTTTTTCCACTTGTCCTTTTTCCCAATCAAATATGGTCATCGGTATTGCCGTATTAAAAACCTTATCGATTTCCTTTTCCAAATATCCGGCTTTTTTCATTGAGGTGTAACGCTCCGACTTTTTCTTCGCCCTTTCGATTACTGCATCATCTCCCCAAGGTTTCTTTCCTTTCCAATGGGTATCGAATGATTTTTGGAGAGAAGCCATATGTGTCGCCACTGCTTCTTCTGCATATTTTTGCATACTGGAATTCAAGGTGGTATGGATTTTCAAACCATCCGTATAAAGATTATATGATGTTCCATCAGGTTTCTTTTGGTTTTTGACCCATTCGACGAGTTCTTGGCGGACATGATCCCTAAAATAAGGAGCCAATCCTACATTTCTGGAAATGAGGTGATAGTCCAAACCTAGTGGTAAGGCCTTGAGGCTATCACAAGTCTCCCTTCTCAATTTCTTATAATTCACCATTTGTTCCAATACCACATTCCTTCTTTGGACGGCACGTTCGGGATATCTTCGGGGATTGAAAGTGGTCGTGGCTTTTAGCAATCCTACAAGGACTGCGGCTTCTTCCCTTTTTAATTTATGTGGTGATTTATTGAAGAATCTTTCTGATGCCACATTGATACCAAAAACATCTTCCCCGAATGAAACCGTATTCAGATAAAGGGTCAGGATATCCTTTTTGGAATATATTTTTTCCAAGCGGGATGCGATGAACATTTCCTTGACCTTGGCGATATGGATTTTATTTTTTCTTGGGTATAGGTTTTTTGCCAATTGCTGGCTAAGTGTGCTACCTCCTCCGGAACTTTGATCTCCTCCCAGAATAGTTTTGAACAACACCCTCATGAGGCTTTTATAATCTATGCCATTATGGTCAAAAAAACGGGCGTCTTCTGTTGCCACTAAAGCATCCACTACGTGTTTGGAGGTCGCATCCAAGGAAACATTCGCTCTGTTTTCTATGAAATATTTGCCCATCAGGACTCCATCTTCGGAATAGACTTCAGAAGCGACGAAATTCTTGATGTTGGCAAGTTCATTATTCGAGGGAAGTTCACCGAATGCACCGAACCTTATGGAAAGCACAAAGCATAATATTGTTAGAAAACCTAACAAAGCAAGGATGCCGCAAGCTTTGGCTAGCTTAATGAAAAGTGGTTTCTTTTCTTTGAGTAGTGATAATATTTCTTCCTTGGACATCATAGCACTTGCATTTTAAATATGCAATAAAAACGATGGATAACTATCCTTATTGCTTTATGCAAATGTACAAAAAAGCATCGCCATTAATACAAATATCCCAGCATATCCAATTCTCCGGTTTCCCACTCCATATCCCCTATTTCCTTAATCATCAGTTCCGAGATAACTTCCTCTCCCAAGCCTAACATTTCATGTTTATCTATTTTCAGCCATTTGATATTATTTTTTCCGCATTTTATGAAGCCATTATTTTCATATAAACTAGGGTCATCTGCAAATAACAGCATGAAATCCAGTTTATGTTTCCGGGCTATTTCTTCTGCTTTTTTTAATAGCTGAGTAGCAATTCCGTTTCCTTGTTTTTCCGGACTTACGCAAACATCCAAAATTCCCCAAACTTTAATCGCTTTTTTATTTAACGACATCATTCTATAATCAAGAGCCAATTGTCCGATTATTTTTCCATTTTCTTCTGCTAATATTCTATGGTGCGCAACCTGTTTGAAATATTCCCTATTTACATAGTACTTAAAAAAACATTCGCTGAGTATTTTTTTTATTCCGTTGATTTCATCCGAATTTAATTCGTATTCCGGTTTGATGTATATATTCATTTTATTATTGTTGTTTTTAATTGTTGCAACCAAAATTGAGACCAAGAATTATTTTTTCCATTGCCATTCTTTAATTAAAGGTACATTGGCAAAATACGATTTTCTGTAAATTCGAAAGTTATTTGATCTTCAGTATAATTTAAAAAGAAAGTCAGAATTTTAATTGCCAAAAAGGCAAAGGTCTGTTTTTAATCCAAATCCAATCCCTTACTGTTTGATAAAAATACCACAAGAATAAACCGCAAACCGGTAAGTACGCCCAGCCCCCAACCCATTGCATCCATATTGGCATACTCAAAACGACGACCAAAGTTATTTTAATAAAATTCTTTTTTTGCAAATATTTATAAGAAAGATAAAGGTGGGTAGCACTTGCTAATTGCCAAAAGCCTAAAACAATTAAGGTTATATTTCCCATCTTTATTCCTAAATCCGGAACAATAAATATGATTGCAGCTAAAATTAATACCATTTGTCCTAGCATGTCCATTTTCATTCTGTTCTTACTCATCATTGTTTTTGATCTTTATCAATACTCATATCACACCCTAATTTAAAATCAGGGTGTGTATAAGTCATAGTTATACCAAATCCGAATCTAATACATCAGACATATCCTTATCTCTGGATTTGTTCATTGTTTTTTCAGGAATATCTTGCTTTGTCCTGACTAAATATGTAATACCCAATATCAAAGGGCTAGCCAATATAATTGCGACAAAAGTAATAGCTAAAAAATCACTCTCCGCTATAGGGTTATCCGATTCTGATAGAGAAACACCTGTAATCATAATTATAAAATAAATGAAAACGGCAATTAGATAAAATACACGCCATCTACTTCCATAAGCTGCCCCTATTATTCCACTTAGTACCTGCCAAGCTCCGAACGGGATTAATAATAACATCGCTATGGGGAAATAGATCAAGGAAACAACAATAAGAATTCCCAATATTCTTTGAATTGTATAATCAATTTTCAAAAACCCTATAGGTGGTATCTTTTCCATAATAAAATATGTTTTAAATTATGTTAGTATGGAGTATCTTAGGATCATCGTATTTTCCTCCAAAACCTTGCAGATCACTTTTTATCCCTTTTTTCATATCGTAAGAATTCATAAATCCATCATTTTGATTCTTCTCTTCCATACTCTCAAACATTTCCACAATACAAATATAAAGGCAATTTATTAAACTTTCAATATTTATTGAAAATAAAGGAAATTAATTTCATCGCTTGCTAATCCATACTTTATTATATTTGTAAGGATTAAAAACAAAACATGAAAACAGAAGACATCAAGGCACTCATTAGAAATCGGCGCTCGATATTTCCAAACATGTATATCGACAAATCTATCCCTAAGGAGATTATACAAGAAATTTTGGGAAATGCGAATTGGGCTCCGAGCCATAGATTGACCGAGCCTTGGAGATTCAAGGTTTTCATTGGCGAAAGCCTCAAAACACTCAGCCAATATCTAGGAAATTACTACAAAGAAAATACTCCAGAAGAAAAATATAGCGAAAGGAAACATGCCAAAAAACTGAAAAAGCCCTTACAATCTGCTTGTGTTATCGCCATTTGTATGCAACGGGATATTACTGAAAGTGTCCCTGAAAAAGAAGAAATCGCTGCTGTGGCTATGGCTGTACAAAATATGTGGCTAACTTGTACTGCCTATGGAATCGGTGCATATTGGAGCAGTCCAGAATCGGCTTATCAGGCAGATAAATTCCTAGGGCTCAAAGAGGGAGAAAGGTGCTTGGGACTTTTCTATATGGGATACCATAATGGAGTAAAATTAGAGGGGAAAAGGCAGAATATCGAAGAAAAAACCACTTGGATGTGAAACTTACGTTAAACCTTTTTGGAAATTCGACTCTTTGTCAGGGTTTTGACGTTCAATAGGTGAATAAAGCTTGTATCTTGGTATGGGTTTTGAATAAAATTTATGAATCCAATTGCAATAAAAGCAAAATTCCATTGTCATTTTAGTTGATGGACTTTTTGAAAACATTTTGCAATCCGTATAAAATTTCAAACTAATGAAACAATTTTTTTCCATAATACTATTTTCTATCATTGCCTTAGCTATAAAAGCGGAGGGAATCGAATTCTTCCACGGCACATGGGACGAAGCCAAAGACAAGGCTATTGCTGAAAACAAGGTAATTTTTGTAGATGCCTATACTGCTTGGTGCGGTCCTTGTAAGAGAATGGCGAAAAATGTATTCCCTCAAAAAGCCGTTGGCGAATTTTATAATGAGAATTTCATTTGCCTGAAATTGGACATGGAAAAAGGGGAAGGTCCAAAATTCGCAAGGGAATATGGCGTCCGTTCCTATCCTACATTATTATATATAGATGGTGCAGGGGAAGTCGTCCACAGGGCTGTGGGTGGCAAACAGCCGGCCGATTTTATCAAACTAGGTGAAATGGTCGTACGGAAAGTGGACAAGAGCCTTGACTTGGAAAAAGAATATGAAGCAGGAAAAAGAGACCCCGATTTCATTTACAAATATGTAAAGGCACTGAATAAAGCTGGAAAACCCAGCCTCAAAATTTCTAATGATTACCTAAAGACGCAAAAGGATCTGACTACGGATTTTAATACTAAATTCATTTTCGAAGCAGTCACGCAAGCGGATTCAAGAATCTTTGATTTAATGATTGATCAGAAAGCAAAAATCATTAAGATGTATGGGCAGGAAAAATTCGACAAAAAATTAGTGGACGTTACGAATAAGACCATTAATAAGGCAGTAGAGTATGAAAGTGAAACCCTACTCAATGAAGCGAAAGAAAAAATGGTTCATCATTCTGACAAGAAAAGAATAAAACTGTTCCATCTAAGGGCTGATAAAAAATATCACCTGATGACAGGAAATGTGAAGTCCTACCTTAAAGCGGCTGATAAATTCACCAAGGAAATGGCAGGCAAGGATGCCGAACATATGATTCAAATGGCAGCGGAAGTCAAAGAATATTTATCTACGGATAAAAAGGCATTGCAAAAAGGAGAAGCATGGGCTGCCAAAGCATATAGTTTGGATAAGAAAACCAGCTACCTATATACTTATACGGAATTATTATATATTAATGACAAACCGGAAAAGGCTATGAAAATGGCAAAGGAAGGAATAGGTTTGGCTGCGGTCGAAAAAGTAAATCCAAAAGCTTTTACCGACTTAATTAAGAAAATAGAATTAAGTCTTGATAATTAATTAAATTAAAATACCCCAAATTCCTCATATGGATTTTGGGGTATTTTTGAATATTATTTTAAATCGAATTATAAATTTTTCTGAAATCATAGGAATGAAAAAATCAAATCTACTTATTACCTTTTTATTGTTTTCCGGATTGCTCATCGCACAAGATGGCATTCACTTTGAAAAAGATAAATCTTGGGGAGATCTTTTAGCAATGGCTAAGGCATCTGACAAACTTATTTTCATGGATGCCTACACGACTTGGTGTGGTCCTTGTAAAAAAATGACGAAAGAAATATTCCCTCAAAAAGAAGTAGGAGAATATTTTAACGACAATTTCATCAATGTGAAAATGGACATGGAAAAAGGCGAAGGCATAAGCCTTGCCAATGACTACCAAGTACAAGCTTACCCTACTCTATTATTTATTAATGGAGATGGTGAACTCATTCACAGAAAGGCCGGCTATATGGTAGCTGATGAATTTATTTCATTAGGCAAGCAAGCGAACAATCCTGAAATGACGCTTTCCGCAATGGATAAAAGATACGAAAAAGGAGATCGGGATGCCGAATTTCTTTTGGCTTATACTGAAGCAAGATATTTTGCTGCTGACGGAAGCCATTCTGCTATTGCTGATGAATATTTGGAAACGCAGGACAATTGGGACACGGAGGACATCATGAATTTCATGTTCCAATATGCAGACAATGCGGATTCAAAAGCTTTCGATTATATCTTGAAAAACAGAAAGAAATTTTCGGATGCTCTGGGAGAGAGAATGGTTACACAAAAAATACAAACACTGATTTATAATAGGATTTATTATAGTGAACCGAAACCGACTATTGATGAAATAGAAGGTATCTTCCAAAAATATTATCCGGAAAAAGCGGATCTTTTATATGCAAATTATAAAATGAGCTATTATAGACAATTGGGAGACCGAGCCGGTTATGCCAAAGCCGCCATAGAACGCTTCGATAATATTCCTTGCGATAATTACAGTGAATACAATGAAGCTGCCTGGACTTTTTATGAAGTGATAAAGGATACCGAACAATTGGAAAAGG
>JAHDHJ010000098.1 GCA_020631375.1 Saprospiraceae bacterium
GATAAGGAATCACTCCTTGTTGTAATAATGCCCAATTGAGCAAATTATCCAATAAACCTCCTAATTGTTTAGCCGTATTATCCACCCGTCCTGCCAAGCGTTTCAATTTCGACTTGTCATCTTTTTCTACATAATGTTCCATTAAATTCCCCACACCATCCAATGCGACAATCGGACTGCGAATATCATGAGCAATAATTCCAAAAAATTTATCTTTTGTAGCGTTGAGTTGTTCTAGTTGGATATTGGATTCATCTACTTGTTTCTTTTGTTTTTCAATAATCATTTTTTGTTTTTCCGTCAAGCGATAACGGTTATAAATAAATCCTCCTAATAATAATGCCAAGCCTAATCCTCCTAAAAGAAAATTTGACCTTTGGCGGGATACCGCTAATTCCGCATCTTGTATTTTCTTTTCTTGAACAAATTGAAGGCTATCTGCCAATGCTTGTTTTTCATAAGTATATTTATATTCTTGTTTGATGATTTCTTTTTGATTTTTCTCACTTTCCAAACTATCCCTCGACTGAATATGTGTTTCATACATTTCTAAAGCCAATTGGTTCTTGCCTGTTTTTTTATATACATGATAAAGGGATTTAGACGCTTTTTTTACCAAGTCGATTACTCCGATTTTCTGAGCCATCCTCAAAGCTTTTTCATGTAAAAGAATGGCTTGCTTTGTATTTCCCAATTGGTCATAATAAAAACCTAAATCTTGGTTCGTCTCTGCAATTCCCTTTTCGTACTTTGCTTGGCTATAAATATCCAAAGAACGTTTTTGATATTCAATAGCCTTATGGTAATCTTTTTTCTTACCATAAACATTCCCAATATTTGAAAGAGCCATCGCAATTCCCTTTGCCTCTTTAGAGCTTTCAGATATGGATAAACTTTTTTCAAAATATTCCAAAGCCTTATCATATTCCTTTTTCTCAGCATATACTGAACCTAAATTCTGATAAGAATTTCCTATCGAAACCTGTTCTCCTGTTTTTTTGTGTATTTGGAGTCCTTTTTCAAAATATTCAATAGCTTTGTTATATTCTTTTTGAGAAAGGTATAAACTACCAATAGCCCTTAAAGAAATACCTTGGGAACTTTTATAATCAGCAGTCTCACTTACTTTTAGACTTTCTGAATAAGCCTGTATCGCTTTTGCATAATCCGCTTGATCTTCATAAATGAGCCCCAGATTAATTAATAATTCGGCAACCTTTTTTGGATCATTGAGTTCTTTAAATAATTCAAGATTTTTTTTGTATATTTCTATTGCTTTTACATAATTTCCCTTTTTACTATAAATGTTACCCATATTAGCATTAGCAACAGCAATGCCCTCCTTATCATTAGTCTCTTCATAATAAGAAATGCTTTGATTATAATAAGCCACCGCTTGTTCAACATCACCAGTGTTCTCATATAGAACACCCAAGTTAATTAATGACCCTGCAATATCTTTTTTATCTCCAATTTCTTTCTTCTTTTCTAAGCTCTTATTGAAGTATTCCTTAGCCTTTTCAATATCTCCTTTATAGTAATGAATGATACCAATATTATTCAATATACCTGCTTCTCCCTCTTTGTTTTTTCTTTCAGCAAATATTTCATTTGCTGTTATAAAACATTCTAAAGCTTTATCTAGCTGACCGATATCAGAATACTTTGTACCTAAATTCATTTGGGTGGCTCCCCTTGCATCCAAAAAGAATTTCCTTTCCTTTTCACTAAGGGCAGGCTCAATGGATTTCAGGTTTTTTGCACAAATAGAATCCACTTTTCCATAGAGTTCCATGTATAATTTTAGATCCGTTTTGCTAATGGCTTTGCACCAATTCCGATACGCATTCACTACAATGGAATCATGCCCCGCTGTATCAATTATTTTTTTCAAGGAATCCAATCCTGCCTCACTTATCTGACTAGATGAAAGATAAGGAAGCAATGTGAAAAGGAATATGGCAAAACAGAATTTCAGATAGAGGCTTTTCATATAATGGACAGTTTGGTTTTGGCTCGGATGATATAGAGTGCAAAATATTTATTCCCAAAAGCCAATTTTAAATAAACTCTAATTTAAACAATATTGACGTTTTATTTGGAAATTATTATGAAAATTTCCTTTGCTAATAAATATCTTTGCGTCAAATTAAAATCAAAATACGAATGAAAAATAATATATTGTTCCTCCTTTTTGCGATTAGTTTTATGGCTTGTACGAATACCGATCCTTCTTCTAACGAGCCTGTACAAAAAGAAAGTCCGATTATCCAATCCTTGAAAACGGTCGGGGATATGAGAGGCGATATGAACCTTTTCAAAACCACTCCCAAAGGATATGTCGCAGTAGTCGCTCCTACTTTGGTGGATCAGAATATTTTCGATTTGAGTTTGCATACTGCGGGGGTTTATACCTATTTGGAAAATGAAAAAGATGGTGGTGTGGAAACCATTCTGATTTCCCAAGAAAATCAGGAGACCTTTGAGTCCTTTATCAAAATATTTGAAAAGGAACGTGCGGAGTTATATCCTAAACTCACCTTTATTAATGACACCACAGGACAATTGGTAAAAGTCTTGGGCGTGAATCCGGAACATTTGGATCATGCTGGTGAAGCTGTGGCTTTGGATAAGGAGGGGAAAAAATTATTTAGTCTGGATGAATACCGTTGTCAGGGAGAAAAACTACAGCGTTTACACCAAACATATTTCCCCAGAACCATAGAAGCATTCGCTGCTCCCTCTTATGAAATCAAGCAAGGCGAAAAATTACCGGTGGAATTAACGAAATATGTAGAAAATCATTTGGGTAAGGAAAATGTGATGATAACTTTTTATCCCTCTCCGCTCAGTCATGCCTGTTCCATCCAAATGGATGATTTTACCCATTTTTCAGAAAAGAAAAACCTAAAAATGTTCGGCGTATCCATAGGGACGGATGAACAAGTAGAGGCTTGGAAAATGAACCAATATGTAGGCTTGGAATTACTAGCGGATTCGACAGGAATGATATCCAATGATTTCAATTCTTTGCTTAGGGAAGATGATGGAATCGTATATTCGGATCGTACGGTCTTTATTATTGATAAGAATGGTATTGTCCAATATATCAATAAGGATTATGATGTGGTCGCAGATTTGAGCAATTTGGAAAAAGCTATTTTGGCGCTTTCGGAATAGAGGGAGTCAGGCAAAAAAATAATAGTCTGGAATATTATTATGAACTAACCATTTTTTTATTTCCGAAATTCCATCAGGAGAAGAAACGGAAATAATTATTTGGCTTTTATTAGTATTATTTAAAGAATTAAAATCTTCTAAAATTATGCCGTAAATATTTTTCCCTATTTTGTTTTTATTATCACATATCCATCTGAAATTAATTTTATTTTCAATTAATTTTTTAGCGATATTCTTTCCTTTTTTTCCTGCTCCCCAAAGAAATAATTCCATTTCTTTTTTGTAATCTATTTCTAGGAAATATTTTATTTTAATATCTGTAAAACGATTATCCAGATAATTCGGATCATTCCTAGAAGTACGTTCATTATAATCCCTCCAATGATGCAGTGTTTTTAAAACAGGGATTATTTTTAAATCATTTTGGTAAAAACGAAAACATAAATCATAATCCTCCGGATAAATATCTGAACGGAAAGCTCCGCATTTTTCCAAATCACTTTTCCAAATCATCCAGCAAGGAGATGGAATGACGCATTCCTTATAAATTTCCGAAAAATTATTTTGTTGTTTTGTCAGATTGTTTAACCATTTGGCATATTTCTTATATCCTTGACCTAATTCATTTTCGGAAAAATATTCTACTAGCCCCAAAGCTAAATGTCCTGTACCATTCTTTATTAAAACGTTGTGCATAGATTTTAATTTATCTGATGACATTCTGTCATCAGAGTCCATGCGAGCGGTTAAATTTCCTTTGGAATTTTCATAAGCAGTACGCAAGGCATGAATGATTCCGGAGCCATTATTCTTTATGGTTTTTATTCTGGAGTCTTTTTCGGCATATTTTTTTAAAATAGAAAAAGAATGGTCGGAAGAATGGTCATCCACTGCCAGTAATTCCCAATTTGGAAAAGATTGGTTCACAATAGAATCCAAGCACTCTTCCAAATAAAGAGAAGTGTTTTTTACGGGCATTAAAATGGAAATTAATTCTTGCAAAGGATTTATTTTTTTCTGTAAACTTCGGCTTTTAAATCGTCGATATAAATAAAACGACTTTTGGGTTGCCAAGCATAAATGGAAATTTTTTGTCCCTCACTTTTCTTTTTTGGGGCTTTAGTGTAAAAACTCATTTCTTCCCACACATTCGGTTTGCCTGTCCACAAACTATATGGAGGTCCTCCGATTTTATGTTCTATTTTTATGGCTTTCCATCTGTTTACTCCCTCGCCTTCAAAGTGACAAACCAAGTGTGCCATGTCCCAGCTTGACCAAGGTTTTTGAGTGGTTTTTAATTTAGCGGATACTTTAATATAGTCACCTTCTTTGATATTATGTTCGTTATAAGTAGTGCTTATCTTTTTAGTGTATTCTGTTTTATTGTTAAAATAAAAAACAGTGTCAGAACAATCATTCTTTTCTCGGCAAACATAATTTATATAATCAAGGCTATCATTGAAATCTTCGAATAAAATTTGTTTTATGAATGTGAGTTTTTTAGGATTGGGTTGAAATTCACGGAGATCATGTACTACATAGTCGTTGTAAGAAAATGTTTGTTTTCCGAAAGTACTCCAATAGAATCTTTTAGTCCCATGCTCGGTATAAATAAGTCCTTTGTGAAATTGCGAAATATGGGTAAGGTTTAAGAAAATACAGGCAGCCAATAAAAATAACAATAAGCCTTTAGACCATTTTTTCTTCCACATGGATGCGAAGATAAAAGTCATGGGAATGGATAAAAGCGGATATGATTCAATCATTGGGCGAGAGCCGAATCCATTGATATAATTCCAACAATGCCAACTGTAAATAATATAAATATGCAAGGGCAAATACAAAAGGACGGGTACAAGGAATTCCCTGTTTTTTTTCAAAAAATAAATTCCGAGCAATGCCAAAAACATTACGGGGGTATAAGTGAGCCAACCATTTCTGAATCCGATAAGTCCGTCGATGATGTGGGGATGTTTGAAATCAAAACCCTCTTCTTCATAACTATAATAAATAAATGAACCCGTCGCCCATTTCCAGTACAACATTTGTATAGAACCAATGGCAGCGTAAATGGCAATGCTTAATAATGTTTTTTTCCAATGTTCTCCAAAAAATGCAAACCTATTTTTCAAGGCATCCACACTCACCAAACCGACAGTAAGGGGAATGATAAGACATAATATTTCTACGGGTCTGGAAAGTGTAATCATTCCGGCAGAAAGACCGATAAGTGCAGCGTATCTGAATTTTGGGTTTTCATAAAACCGTAAACTGGAATAAATGAGTACGCCATATAATCCGAATAAAAAAGTATGGGACATACTCGGATTATAGGAAACGAAGAAAAATAAATTTGTGGCAATACCCAGAACGATTAATGTAGTAGCGACGATTTTATCTTCAAAATATCTTAATAATACTTTCCTTAAAAAAATAAGCCCTAAAGTCACATAAAATAATGAGGCATGATTTACAAAATATAAATAAATAGGAGAATAGCCATCCGCTGGCAAACCGAATAATAAAGCAAGAAAATGCGCTATGATAAAAAAAGGAAACATGAGAATGGCAATTCCCATAGAATATTTCATGACCTGTTTGCCGTCGCCGAGGTGTTTGGCTTCATCTATTCGCAAAGGATTCCCATTGTCGATGAAATCACCGGATGAATATAATGTTCTAGCTTCAATGGATTTTTCCAAAGTATGCAAGTCATCATGTATGAATGTGGCAGGCAAATATCCATAGTATCCCCAAGCGTCCCCGCCTCCGGCATTCAAGGTCCATTTTCCAAAGAAATGCAGGAAAAAGAGATAGAAAATAAATATGAATACAATGGAATATTTTGAATACATAATGTCAGGGTGATTAAATATGCCTTAAAATAAAATTATTTTAAGGACAATCTTCCTATTTTCATTCAATTTATTGCATTTGGCTATTTTAAATAGCTTCAAGCGATTATTTTTATTTGTAGATTTGGGTGCTTGAAAAAAATAAAACAATGGATCGCCTTAGCGAATTTAGAATATATTATAACCACACCATCCATCCGGAGCTTATGCGATTGGAGCGGAAAAGGAAGAATTTGCTTTGGCTTTTATTTATTTCCATTTTTATTTTAATAGGCATTGTTGTATTGGAATTATATATTGATGTCTTTCTAGTGACCATGCTGATGATGATTCCTTTGGCATTGTATATTGCTTTTCTTTTTTATCAGATTCGGAAATTTGTCATTAGGTTCAAACCAAGTATTGTTAATCTGATTCTGGATTTTATTGCCGAGGACAATTTTAAATACGAGCCTGACAAAACACTAAGCAAAACCGATTTCAAATCCAGCAGGATATTTTCTTCGGACGCACCGGCTTTCAAAGGAGAGGATTATATCAAAGGGCAAATAGGCGAGATAGAATTTGAGATGAGTGAAATTACGGTAAGGGAATTTTCGAAAGTAAGGAATCGCCTGAATTATGTTTTTAAAGGTGTGTTTCTGAAGGCGGACTTTTCTGAAAAATTTGAGGGGGCGATATATATATTGCCGGAGGAATTTGAACAATACCTTACCCGTTCGATCAAGCAGTTTACCAAAAATGGGGCAGTACCCATAACTTTAGGCTCGGAAGAATTCGAAGCTGCATTTCTTGTATATGCCACAAAGAATGCTCCTGTGGATAAGTTGCTCTCCAAAGAGATGCAAAGGATATTAGTGGACTATAGGAAAGTAATGGATAAGGAAATTTACATATCTTTTGTAGAGGGGCATATGTATGTGGCAGTTACTGAGCCTAAGGATATATTGGAACCTTATATTTTTCAATCGAATGTGAGTTTCGATCTTGTAAGGGGGTTTTATAAGGATTTGCAATTGTTGTTTTCTATAATAGAGGAGTTTGATTTGCATCATTAGGTGGATGGCTAAGTTTTTTAACCAATTATGATATTCTCTTGGTGTGCTGGTTAAAAGCAAAAGCGGCATTCTGTACTCAATCAGAATGCCGCTTTTTTACACTAAAGTAATTCCTACTGAATCACTAATTTTGAGATGAATGATTCGCTGTCCGTTTTAATTTTCACGGTATAGGTTCCTTGTGCCAAGCCGGTCAAATCAATATTTTTTATTGTTTGTCCATTGATTGTTCCTAAGGAAATGTTTGCAATGTTTTTCCCTGCTAGATCGGAAATAGAAACAGAAACTTCTTTGCTACCATCAAAATCCATTTCCAAATTAACTGAACCGGAAGTAGGATTAGGATACATTTTAATGGATTCGGTTTCGTTTAATTGGGTAATTCCAGTCACGTAATCTACAAGGACAGGGACACGCTCACTTACACAATCCTCGGATGGAAGCTCTATTTTCCAATCATAGAAATAATAATAATAACTAGCAGCCGGAGAATCATAATTGGAAGCATTAAGACTTACAACATCCGGAACAACATAAGGGTAACTCACTCCTTCGTTATTCCTTCTCAATTCTGGACTATTATCACCAAAGGTATTATTGTTATGGGTTGTGTTTGTGGTAAGGACATAATTAGTGCCCGGCATGATATTGAAATCTAAAGCTACAACTTGGTCTCCAGTAATATTTACAGTTTTTGATTCCAATACTGTTCCTGTATTATCCCATAATTCTATGATTCTGTCCCCGGGTATATCCGCATATACCTTTACTGTTTTTAAGACGAATTCTGTTGTTACATCGAAAATGATTTGCCCGTTAAATTGCCCTCCGCTGAATTCCGGTCCAGAATGATCCGTAAGCCCCGTATTGGCTTCCATGCCTCCGTATTCATGTGTTGCATCTACATAATAAGTTGTAGTGGAGCTTAAAACCGGAGTAGTGAAACTTGTTCCCGTAGCTAGTGGAGTCCCACCCGTTTCAACATCATACCAAGTTGGATTTTCTCCTACTGCTGTCAATACAACAGATTGCGGCGAATTGATTGTCAACCCATTGGCAGTAGGTGCTGCTGCTGAAAGTACTTCTACAAGTACTGATTCGGAGGTGAAATTATCACATGTGCCTTGGGTAGTTACTTCATAAGAACCTCCTTGTGTAACTGTTATTGTTTGGCTTGTCTCTCCATTAGACCAAGCATATCCGTTAGCATCAGAAGATGTTAACATAACACTTCCTCCCTCACAAAAGGATAGATCTCCTTGAACGCTAAGACTAGGTGTTTCATCCGGATTAGCCGTAATACTTATTGAACTGACACCTATACAACCGGTTCCGTCAGTGATTGTCAAAGTGTAAGATCCTGTATTATTAACGGTAATACTTTGCCCTGTATCACCAGTTGACCATGAATAACTATAACCTGCCGGACCTGTTAGGCCCAAGTTGTCTCCTGCACATATAGCCGTGACTCCTCCATCAGGAACAATAGTGGCATCCAAAGCAACACAATTATTCTCTATAAGGGTAATGAATTGGTTCGGAGCCGGATTGTCAACTACATCTACAATGCCTGAGGGCCATTTTACGACAATCTGATCTATTGTGGTACTTTGTCCTATTCCGAAATGTTGGTTGAAGGAATTTACAATACCATAACTTTCTCCTGCCCTGACTTCTCTTATCTGTATTCCCCAATCCCCATGTATTTCCACTCTGGCGCCTATTCCACTCCTATTGCTTATCGTTCCTTGCAGATTTACAGAAATAAAATTATTCTGCTCGGTTCCATTTCCTGTATTGATCCAAAGAGCATCATCTACATTGCTTGGGCTGGTGAAAATACTTGCATAACCTGCATAAATATCAAGAAGTCCATCATGGTTCAAATCTCCGATCCCGTATGACTCCATATCATTATTGTCGAATAGGTCGAATAGTTCTGTAAAGGTTCCGTCTCCATTATTATGGAAAAATTGTTCATCTCCTCCTGCAATTAACAAATCTACAAAGCCATCATTATCAAAATCCTCCATTATTCCTTGGATAGGTGTTGTGCTTATATTTATTCCCGATCCAGGAGTTACATCTGTAAAATACCCATTATCGTTCCTCAATAATTGGGAGGGAGTATCATGGTTGGTAACAAAACAATCAAAATCCCCATCATTGTCATAATCTGCAAAATCCGCAGTCCAAGATTGGGCACCTAATACCAATCCTCTTGCAGCAGCTTCTTCAGTGAAGTTTCCATTTCCATCATTGACATATAATACATTTACTCTACGACCGTCATTTGGATCTGTTACTCCTTGGCGGCACTTAGCAATATATAAATCCGTATCTCCGTCATTATCAAAATCGCACCAAACGCTGCCATAGTTTCCAGAATCGTCCGTACTGGTGACATCCATATTGATCCAAGAGTCTTCTTGGACAAAGTTCCCAGTTCCATCATTTCCCCATATTCTACTTTCTCCATCATCATGACAAACAAATACATCAAGCCAACCATCGTTATTGATGTCTGCAAAATTGGAGCCTTGTGCAAAAAGTCCGGGGCCGGGCAAAGGTGCTATCGAATAATTGCTCCCGTCTTGATTTGCCATAGCCAATTTAATGTCGTTATAAGCTCCGCCGGTAAAAAAATCGGTGATTCCATTGTTGTCTGCATCTCCTGCACAAATCATCCATTCACTGCTGGATGACATGGGACCGACATATTGGGTGACGAAACTTCCGTCTGTTTGCTGATATTCTATAAAAAGATCGGTTCCTTGGGAAAGGTGGGCTACATCGTCTCTGCCATCTCCATTGACATCCACTACTGCAATGGCTACCCCACTATGAAAATTTTGCAAATCCATAGCTGTTGTATTCTTGGTGAATGATGTTTGGGCGAGCATGGAAGTTGTTAGCAAAAGGCTTGTGAAAAAAGTGTAAATGTATTTCATGATATTATTTTATATAGAATGGTTAAGGATGCCCTAGGTTTATAGTGAACTTAGGACAGTTTTGATTTTGATAGCTGAAAATACGAATTAGTATTATTATAAACTAAAATATATCTAAAAGAACATATGTTTTGACTTGAATAAGGCTTTTGTTGTTCTTTTCTTAGAACTAAAACAGCTAAATTAGCTTATCCTTTTTGAAGAAGAATAACCAAGGGTTCTAATGATAAATTATGTTCTTTTTGGAATCTTTAAAGTCATTCTGAATCTAGGTGTCAGAGTCTAAATACTAAGATCTGTTGTGTTTTACGCAACCTAGATCAACTTGTTGATTAGGGATGATGTATAAATAAATGTACAAAAATTGGCGCAGGATTTTTTGTGGATAACAAGGCGAAAAACGTAGGCGATGCAGGGCATCGACGAGGCTTTTTAACGCAGTTAATTGCAAAAAAAAACAAGTCAAGATTGGATATTTATTTATTCGCCATTCCTAAAAGAAGATATGGAAGCTTTTTTGGATGAAAGCTGCTGATGTTTTATCAATCAATAAAATAGTAGATAAGGGAAAAGTGATCCTAATTCCCAGAATTCAGGTTTTTTATAGCTTCAGAAAGATCGTCTTCTTCCTCTACCTCCTTGAAGTAATCGTCATTAAGAATGTCGCTAGGTATTTGATCTTCTATTTCGATTTTGGTCTTTTTGCTTTTCTTCGTTTTCACACGGATACAATTCCTTCCTGCGTCATTGACAAAATCAATGAGGGGGTCGAATCCCTCATCATCGGATAAGATGGCAAACTCAACTTCTCGCCCGACTTTCTGATGCAATGCTCCGATGAGAAAAGAAAGATGAAGAGGAAAAGAATGAGAACCACCTTCTATTGATATCCATTTTACTCGTTTTCCTAATTTTTGGGCTTGTAGGACGATATGGAAAGGAATATTCTCTTCCTTGCTATCTATAAGAATGAATACCTTATAGCAGACTTTTTGAAGTTTACTGAATTTTACTTTTTTCAAACTTTCGTAATCAGCAAAAATATATCTTTTAGTAAGTTGCTGTCCCATATTATTCTCTCCTTAGTATGCCCATTCTCCAATTATTAGCTTTAATGCGATTTTTGGAAAAGTATGTGTTAATTTTAAGTTGGCTTTCTGCCCGAAAAACTTAATTTAAACTTATTCTAACATTAATTTCCAAGTTGGAATGCAATTTAATTCATTTTAGCGGGTTAACAAATATATTGATGGGTCTTCTTAATTTTGGAATAAAAAAAAAGAGAACATGACTGTTAGGGTAATAATTTATTTGGCGCTTAGCCTTTTATTGGTTGTGGGCTGTAAATCTAAAAAAGAAGGGCAAGAAATAGAGAATCTGAGAAAACGTTCTTCTAAATATATTTTGGAAAAAATGGATCGCTATCATTTGGATGCCGAGTGGGTTAATCTGAAAGGTACTGTCAGGTTGAATCAAAATGACAAAAGTATAAAAGCAGATGCCTATATCAGAATGAGAAAAGATAGTGTGATTTGGGCAGCAGTGAAAAAAATCGGTTTTGAAGCAGGTAGGGTTTTAATTACTACAGATTCTGTTTTTTTGATTAACCGCTTAGAGAAAACTTATTTTGCCCAACCAATATCTTATATTAGGGATATGATGGGTTTATCTTCTTCGGGCGACCGGCTTTCCGACTTTAGGAATTTATACGACCTTGTTTTGGGAAATCCCCTTTTCCTTACAGATTCCAAGTATAATGTAAATGTAAAATCTCCACATTATCAATTGTCTAAATCCATATCCGGACTTGAAACAGAATATTGGGTAAATGGAAAAGAGTTCACATTGCATAAAATGCATTTTACGCAAATGGGAGGGAATAGGTCTGCCATGAGTACGCAAGAAGATTACAAATCACTAGGAGTTGATCAGTTATTTTCGTATATTCGAAAGTTGAATCTGTATTCGCCCGAAACGGGGAAATTAGATGTGGGGCTGAATTTTAAAAAGGTTACCATAAACAAACCTGTAAGCATCAGATTCAGTATTCCAAAATCATATGAAAGGATTGACTAAAATCGGTTTTATTTTTCTGACTTTGCTATTGCCAATAATAGCTTTCGGGCAGACTCGCAAGAATCTGGAGCAAAAAAGGAAAAGCATTCTTTCTGAAATCAGAAAGACAGACCGACTGCTTAAGGAAACTTCGCTAAACAAAGAACTCACCTATGAAAAATACATTACTACAAAAAGACAAATAGAAAATCGTGAAAAACTGGTAAAAACGATAAAGGAAGAACTGGTATATTATGACGAAAGTCTGGAAAGGACTTCCTCTGTCATCGCTTCCATGAACGAGGATATAGATCGGTTGAAAAAAGATTATAATCAATTGTTGCGGTTTGCATATAAGAGGAAATTAATGAAAAGCGATTTGCTTTTTCTCTTTTCTTCCCAAAGTTTCAATGATGCTTTCAAAAGATGGCAATATCTGAAACAATATGATAAGTATAGGAAAAAACAGGCTTACAGGATTATTCAGACACAATCTTCTCTGGCAGGCAAAATTCAGAAACAAAAAGAGAGAAAAGAAGAAAAGGAGCGTTTGCTTGGAAGTGAGAAAAGCCACTTGTTGGTATTGGGACATGAGTTGGAAAGTAAAAACCGACTTTTACAACAATTGAAATCGAATGAAAAGAAATTGAGGAGGAAAATTTCCAAGAAAAAGAATGAACACGAACAATTGAATGTTGCTATTGAAAAAATAATAGACGAGGGGATAATAGGTCAGCGTTCGGAAAACCGAAAATCTAATATTAAGCTTGTCAAGCCCGAAACCAATACGGCTGACTCAAGAATTCTCACGGGAAATTTTAGAACAAATAAAGGTAAATTCCCTTGGCCTGTAGATGGCATTATTTCAAGTTATTTTGGCAAGCAAGCCCATCCGACGCTGCCCGACATTACAATAGATAATAGCGGAATTGATATTATTACAACTAATAATGCAATGGTTAGACCAGTGGCTACCGGAGTAGTGGCGGCAGTAAGGTTTGTACCTGGGAATGATTACCTGGTTATTGTACAACATGGTGATTATTATACCTTATATTCTAAATTAGAAGAACATTCTGTCAAAAAAGGAGATAAGGTTTCTCCAAACAATGTGATTGGAAAAGTTAGAAAAGATTCTAAAACGGGTAAGTCGGAACTTCATTTTGAGTTATGGAAAAAGCAAACCCGTTTGAACCCCAGATGGTGGTTGTCTAAAAAATAGAGTAGTCTAAAGGCAAGAATTCGAATTGACCTCATCGTTCTCTGCACAAAAGCCTTAGAAACAAATGCCAAGTCAAAAAAATGATCGTAAATTTGTAATAAAGAATTTTCAATGACAATAATGCAATTGGCAATGCTTATCCTTATAGTGGGATCGACTACGATTGCTGCTGTGAGGAATTATAGAGTGAATAAATTCCATAAGGAGCAAATGAAAAAAAGGAAGAAAAAGGAAAAGCCCCACTCTGATCTGTGAGGCTTTCTTATTTATTTGGGTTGTTCCATCTTCCTAAAATAAAATTATCGGTATAAATACATATACCTGTTTCGCTCCAATTCCCTGAAAAATGGGTCAGTCAAATCATCTATGAATCGGATTGCTTCTCCTGTAGATTTCATTTCCGGACCTAATTGCTTATCCACATTTGGGAATTTATTGAAAGAAAAGACCGGTACTTTTATAGCATAACCTTTCATTTTCTTTTCTATTTTGAAATCCTTGATTTTCTTATTTCCCAACATACAATGTGTAGCAATATTCAAATAAGGGATCTGGTATGCTTTCGCAATAAATGGTGTCGTCCGTGAACCACGGGGATTCGCTTCTATGACATAAACCTCCTCTTCCTTAATGGCAAACTGTATATTAATCAGTCCTTTTATTTGTAAGGCGAAAGCAATCCGTCTTGTATATTCTTTCATCAAAGAAACCACATTCTCCGAAAGGGAATAGGTAGGCAACAAGGCATTGCTATCTCCCGAATGGATTCCGGCAGGCTCGATATGTTCCATGATTCCCATGATATGGACATCTTCGCCATCACAAATGGCATCCACCTCTGCTTCCTTTGCCCGTTCTAAAAATTGATCAATAAGGATTTTGTTTCCAGGAATATGCTTGAGGATTTTCAACACTTGATTTTCCAATTCATTGTTGTTGATAACAATCCGCATCCTTTGTCCACCCAATACATAAGACGGTCTGACCAAAACGGGATAAGTTACCTTATTCGCTACTTCCAGTGCTTCATCCGCATTGGAGGCAGAACCATACCTAGGATAAGGAATGTCCAATGTTTTCAGCAAATCGGAAAAGACACCTCTGTCTTCCGCAATATCCATATGCTTATAACTCGTACCAATGATTTTGATGCCTTTCTTATGGAATTTTTCCGCTAATTTCAATGCGGTTTGACCTCCTAACTGGACAATGACGCCCTCCGGTTTTTCCAATTCGATGATTTCCTCAATATGCTCCCAAAAAACAGGTTCGAAATATAGCTTGTCAGCAATATCAAAATCGGTAGAAACCGTTTCAGGATTGCAATTCACCATAATGGCTTCGTAGCCTGCTTCCTTTATTGCCAAAAGTCCATGTACGCAGC
>JAHDHJ010000099.1 GCA_020631375.1 Saprospiraceae bacterium
ACCACTATGTAGGACAAATTCTTTTCTTTCCTTATCATTAAAAAAAGGTGGGATGATTCGTATATCGGAATAGGTTAGGAACTTGAGTTGTTTATGTCCATCCTGATATCCTATATCATGTAGCCATTGGCCATATTCGCTATCTCCCTCAGCTATTATTTTGTAAATAGCCGCTTGTAGTTGCGGGCGGTAATCTTTTGTCAGTCGGCTTCCCTCCTTACACTTTAGGTTTAGTTGTAGTCGCATGTTATATATTTTTAAATAAGTGTCCGTTTCAATTTAAATCATTACCCTAGCTTTGGGAAATGATTGAACATTTATTTGTGGTGAATATAATCCATAATGTCAAGAATAAAAATAACATCCGCTGAAAAATGATATTTTTGCAATCGAATCCTTACAAAAAATGATTCCGCTAAAAACAAAATGAGAACAACAGGATTGATAAATCAATTTCAACAACAAACCAAACAACCCATCACTGATTATATTGTCTTTTAAGACTAAATCCATAGAAAATGAAACATTCATTACTCCTCAGCATACTTTTATTCGTGTTCAATTTCCTGAATGCCCAAAACCAAAAATTAATTATTAGAGGAAAAGTAATTGAAAGCAATAGCGAACAGCCTATTGAATTCGCTACGATTATGCTTGAAGATAGCCAAAGCAAAGCACTGATTACGGGAGCAACTACAGAACTAGACGGAACTTTTGAAATAGAAACAAACACTGCCGCTGAATTTTATCTAACAATCAGTTTCATGGGTTTCAAAACTCAGATTATCGAAGAATTTTCCATCGAAAATGGCAAGGTCGATTTGGGTACTATTTTGCTTGTTGAGGACGGAGAACTCTTGGACGAAGTCGTGGTCAGGGCCGAAAAATCCCAAACAGAATTCAAACTCGACAAGCGGGTATTTAATGTCGGACAGGATTTGAGTAGTACGGGAGCAAGTGCCTTGGAAGTTTTGAATAATGTACCTTCCGTGAATGTGAATATAGAAGGGGAAATCAGTCTTAGGGGAAGTTCGGGTGTGCAAATTCTGATCAATGGAAAACCATCCGTATTAGCAAATGAACAAGGAAACGCCCTTGGAACCATTACAGCGGATATGATTGAAAAAATAGAAGTCATTACCAATCCCTCTGCCAAATACGATGCAGAAGGAACTTCAGGCATCATCAATATTATTATCAAAAAAGAAGAACGAAAAGGCTTGAATGGTTCGGTAACGCTCAATACCGGTCTTCCTCATAACCATAGTTTGGGTTTGAGTCTAAATCGTCGAACTGAAAAATTCAATCTCTTCAGTCAGGTTGGTGTAGGTTATCGGGAATTACCGAGCGACCGGGAAAATATTAATCAAAACCTGATTAACAACACTAGCATTCTTTCTGATGGCACGGAATATAGAAATGAACTTTTTTATAATCTGATATTGGGAGCGGATTATTATATCAATAAAAATAATGTACTCACTCTTTCTGGGAGTTTTGCATACGAAGTAGAGGATCAACCCTCTGCGACCAATTTCAGTTTCCGTGACTCATTGGGCAATATTACCGACGAATGGAATCGAAGTGAAAAGACAGAAGCCACCAACCCAAAGTACCGCTACGAATTACAATACAAAAGGAATTTGAAAGGTGACAAGGATCATGTATTACTCGCAAGTGCATTGGGGAATTTCTTTGGAAAAAAACAATCATCCGATTTTTTCAATGCTGTTTCTTTAGGTAATGAGACATTTAATAGCCAACAAACGGAGACGGAATTCCAAGAGGGAAAATATACTTTCAATATTGATTATACCAAACCTTTCAAGAATAAGATAACTTTGGAAACAGGTGCCCAATATGTTATTAACAATGTCAGCAATGATTATGAAGTTAGGGACGACATTAATGGCGAATGGATTCCGGATGCCAATCTGACAAATCTTTTTGAATACGAACAGAAAGTATTAGGTGTTTACACAACAGGTTCTTATGAGTCGGATAAATGGGGAGTGAAACTAGGCTTAAGGGTAGAGAATACCGACCTCAAAACCTTACTCGTCAATACCAATGAAACCAACCAAAGATATTTCACTAATTTTTTCCCAACAATCCATACTTCTTATAAGGTAACAGAAGCATTTTCTTTACAAGCGGGTTATTCCAGACGTATTTTCAGACCTCGGCTTTGGAATTTGAATCCATTTTTTAATATCAGAAATAATTTTTCCATTTGGACAGGAAACCCTGATTTGTTACCAATATTTACAGATTCATACGAATTGTCCAGTATTTTTATTGCTGATAAAATTTCAATGAATGCCAGCCTTTTTTACCGTTATACAACAGATGTAGTAGAACGGATTTCCACTTTTGAAAATAATGTGAACACCGTAATGCCATTGAATATAGGAACGAAAAAATCGACGGGAATCGAATTTAATATCAAATATACACCAACAAAAAAAATAACATTTAATAGTGATTTTAATTTCAATTATTTCAAACGCCAAGGAGAATTAGATGCGACATCTTTTGATTTCAATGCTGGACAATGGTCTTCCAAAATAACTTCCAAATTCAAATTGCCTTTTAGTATTGATTTTGAAATAACGGGTCATTACCAATCTCGTGTACAATCCGTCCAAACCAGATATGCTCAAAATATATTTGCCGATTTGGGTATTCGGAAAAAAGTAATGAAAGGAAAAGGAGTGATTAATTTTAGCATCAGAGACATCTTCGCTTCCAGAATAAGGGAAGGCGAAACCACCCAAGATGATTTTTATATCTATAGCCGGAGACAAAGAGGGCGATTCATTACACTTGGATTTAGTTTAGGTTTCGGAAAAGGAGAAGCCATGGAATTTTCAGGGCATAAAAGACATTAGTATTTAATACATAATATTAGCAAGCGGTATTCCCTTTACAGAATCTGCGTTACCACCACTAATAGCAATTGTCTAATTATCAGAAAATTGAATTTCCAATAGACTTTATTACGAATTGTTTTTTATATAAGCCCAATTAGGGATTTTGATATATGATTGGCAATTAAACAATTTTCTAAAAATCTCTAAATCTAGCCATCTATTGGGTGCATTTCAAAATGTCGTTCTTCTTCCGTGATAGTGGAATTGTAGTAGGGTTGTCGCTCCTGCGGAGCGACAAAATGAATTGCACCCCATCTACTTAATAACAAGTCCATTTACCGGATAATTTTATATTCTTTCTTATATTTGTTAATAACATACTTTACTCATGAACATAAACCAACAGTAACAACAGAAACCATGAGAATACCCTTTCTCTTCTGTATCATATTTTTTTCTTATTCATTTCTAATTGCCCAATCCGGACAGATGGAAATGCCGCTTCCTATGGAATACCATATTCCTAAAAAAATAGAAAAAGAACATTTGCCTTCTGCGAATTGGATATTGGAGGAACAAGGAAATTCTTTGGATGTCCAAGATTTAATATCCGGAAATTTAAACGGAACAAAAAAAATAGAATCGGATGAAAATCAGTATTTCGAGATAAAAGCACATCGTAATTATTGGATGAATATCCATTTGATAGCTGATGAAGAAACAGATTCCTTAGGGCTTGTTTTCACACCGAAAGGAAATGGTTGGCCTTGGGAATTCACTTTTAAAAATGTAGAGGCACATATTTTTAAAAATAATAAAAAGCTAAGGCTTGCCTACTCTGGTTCAGGCTCTCCTTTCCACGAAAGGGATTATCCGCACAAAATCGATCCATCCATAATCTGGATAAAAGCCCAAGCAAAAGACAGCTTGAATCTCTGGGTCAAACTAACAATGGCAGAAAAAATTTCGGGAAAAATCAAGTTAGAACTGGCGGATTACAGAATAATAAAACAACAACGTCCTGCCAATTTTTATTTCAGTGCACACCACGCCCTGAATGGAATAGGCATAGCATTATTATTCATAGCCTTGGCATTATATCTCTGGTTTCGGGACCCGATTTATTGGTGGTTCATGCTTGTCCAATTTTCCTTGTTCTCTTCCTTCTATTTTGGAGAATTTAATAATGAGACATACCTTTTGATTTTCAGGGAACACCCGAGGAGCTTTGTTATCATAACCACTTTAATATACGCATTAAGAACTGTGTTTATCCTCCAATTCGGAAGGGTATATATAGGTACGAAAATAAAATTTCCAAAGATAGATTTTTGCCTTTTTATTGGGATTTCCATCCTCTCTTTGATAACAATTTTTGGTGTGCTTTCAAGAATATATCCAGGTAATTTAGGTGATTTTTGGTTCTCCTTCCGCCAAAATGCATTAGGACTGAATTTCCTTTTTGTTATTTCCATTTTACTTTATCTTATTTTTTCAAAGGATAAATTAGCCCGTGTTTTTAGTTCCGGGATAATGATTACTTTCATCACGGTACTCATTCAGTTGATTATCGTCAACAGGTATGGTGATCCAGATAAATCACATACTACTTTGCTGAACCATGGATTCATCATACTGACGACAACAGCAATTCTTGCCTACCGCTTTGTAAATATCACACAAGAAAAACGGCGTGCGGAAAAAGAGAGAATGAAAAGTGATTTGGAAAAAATAAAACAAGAACAATTAGCCAAACAAAAATCCAAGGAAGCAGCACGATTAGAAGAATTGGATAAAATAAAAAATAATTTCTTTTCCAATATCACACACGAATTCAGAACTCCGCTTACGCTAATTATCGAACCTCTCAACCAGGTCTTAAACCAGCCTGAAAAGCCTTGGAGAAACAAAGTGCAATTAGCAAAAAACAACAGCCAAAAATTACTTCAATTGATTAATCAATTATTGGATGTATCCAAACTGGAAGACAACAAAATGTCCCTTGAATTAAAAAGGGGCAACATTCTGGATGTCGTACAACCCTTATTTGAATCTTTTGCCATTCTGGCTAAAGAGAAAAAAATAGAACTTACTTACCAAAATAAAATCAAGACTCATTTTTTCGATTTTGATCAAGATAAAATTGAAAAAATCATAACGAACCTTGCTTCCAATGCTATCAAGTTCACTGGACAGGATGGACATATCAATATTGAAATAAAGGAAGCATTAGAGAACGGAAAATCTAATTTCATATTGACTGTAAAGGATAACGGAATAGGTATCCCAGAAAAAGACCAAGCTCATATTTTCGACCGGTTCTATCAAGCGGATGGCTCTAATACCCGAAAATACCAAGGGACAGGCATAGGTCTCTCCTTATGCAAGGAATTGGTAGAGTTAATGGACGGAACGCTCGGTTTTGAAAGTGAACTTGGAAAAGGGAGCCGATTCGAGGCAAAGATTCCCATGCGTTTTGGATTGAAGGAAGAAAAAACATCCCTTCCAACTGAAAATAATCCTATCGTTCTTTCTCAAAATATTTCCTCTTCCACAAGTGAGCTGGATTTGGAAAAATCCAACATAGCCTTGGTCATCGAGGATAATGATGAACTAAGGGCATTCATCAAATCTTCCATTGAGAATCATTACCAAGTCATTGAGGCAAGCAACGGACGGGAGGGATTGGAAAAAGCGATGGAGTTCATTCCCAATATCATCATTTCAGATGTGATGATGCCGGAAATGAACGGTTTTGAGGTCTGCGAAAAAACCAAAACAGACGAAAAAACGGCACATATTCCCGTCATTCTGCTTACCGCAAAAACAGCAATGGACAGCCGAATCCAAGGGTTGGAATTCGGAGCAGATGCTTATATGAACAAGCCTTTCAATACCAAGGAACTCCTCATCTGGATGAAAAACCTGATAGAAGTCCGTGAACTATTACAAAAAAAATACAGCCAACAGATAGAAGGAACCATAGGTAGTGACAATTCTCCCAAGCTTGGAATCTCTTCATTTGACGAGCAATTTTTACAAAAGATAAGGGATTTTGTTTTGGAACGCTTGGGAGAGGAAGAATTCAGTATTGAAGATATTGCCAAAGAAATGACTATGAGCCGAACCCAACTTTTCCGTAAAACCAAGGCACTCCTCAATCAATCTCCATCCGAATTCCTACGGAACATCCGACTCAAAGAAGCCAGGCAACTCCTTTTGGACAAAAAGGGAAACATATCTGAAATCGCTTATCAGGTTGGCTTCTCCAGCCAAAAGTATTTCTCTACCAAATTCAAGGAAAAATACGGTATAAGCCCAGGTGAAATTTAGTATCCTTTAGCTTATAAAAATAACTTTTGCTTCAAAAAAGGTTAAAACATCACTGTTTCAACCTTTTTTTTATTTTAAACACACTTCATAAATAATTGATTATCAATAATAAAAATTCCAATGCAACATAAGTGAACCTTTTTGCAACATAAGTGAACCCCTGTATTCCTTAATCCCCCCATCTTTGGATTATCAATCTTACATTATCAAAAGTGTTAAGTATTATAAGTGGCAAAAAACCAAATGAATCCAAACCTTTTTCCACTAAATACTTCCACTATTTTTTAAACAACATTATACAAATATTCTAATTATGAAAAATTCAATCAATCTAACAATCACTCTAATCGTTTTCGCTATCTGTACATCTATAAGCTCAATTGGCTTTTCCCAGACAGCAAATTATTACGCTTCCGAAATTGCCAAATCGGCTTCCTTTACAGATAACAGCTCCGACTTAGCATCCACAGAAACATCAGCAATAGAAACCGAGGAAGAGGCAGTAACAAATCCTGCATCTTATATATCTGCCATAAATTCTTTGAAGGAAATTCTTGCAAAGAAAATAAGCTACACAGAACTCGCTTTGGATTATAAGGTAGAAGGAGAAATTGATGTTCGTCTGGAATTAGATGGAAATGGAAAAATCAAGGACAGCAAAATCCTAAAAGGTTTGGGAATGGGCTTGGACGAAGAAGTGTTAAAAGCCATAAAGCAAATGTCTAAGAAAGATTTTGCCATATTGAATACCATTCAAGCCAATAAGGTTTACACTCTTTCCATTTCATTCAGATTACCTGAATAAAATCCGACAGAGATCACTTTATCCTTCCTATTGGTACGAATAAGCAAACCTAATGAAATAAGACATTTTCCGACAATCTATACTTAAGATTATACAAAACATATTATCAATATTTTATAAACTTTTTAAAACCAAATGAAATGAAAAATTTATTTATGATTATCCGACCTGATTTTTTTAACCTTTTTATCATATTCCTTTTAATTGCAGCAACAAGCTGCGAACAAGAAGAATTGGATTATGCACCCAATGAAAATCCAGAAACAGAAATCATGGCAAAAAATGCCAAAGTCGATGTTTGTCATAATGGAAACATCATCAATGTAAGCATTAATGCAGTTCCTGCTTTCCAAGCACAAGGTGATGCCGTCGATATGGACGGTGATGGCTTTTTTGATATCGCTTCCGATTGTGGTGAGGTAGATTGTGATGACAACAGCTATAATTCTGCCAACTCTTGTTGTACTGCCATCGGGGATTACGCTACAATTGTCATAAACGGACGAACTTGGCTAGCAGAAGATCTGGCTATCGAAGTACCCGGATCTTGGTATTATCAGGACAATCCTGATTATTGCGCAGATTATGGCCGCCTTTACAACTTTAGTGCAGCACAAACAGCCTGTGCCCAACTTGGAGATGATTGGAAAGTACCCACAAGAGGAGAATGGGATGCAATGATCAATTCTTTAGGAGGGGTTGGTACTGCCCCTAGTTCCGCTAATGACGAATTGGTAGATGGCGGAAGCTCTGGATTTGATGCGCCCTTTGGAGGTCGAAGAGGTGCTGGAGGAGCTTATTACGCTCTAGGTCAATATAGTGATTATTGGAGTAGAACAACATCTGGTCCCTATGGTTATTTCTATGCAATATTCTCAAATGGTAATTTGAACCGTTATGTTGGTGAAAAACAAATTGGAATTTCCTGCCGTTGTATTCAAGATTAATAATTGGATATAATTTAGATATAATTAAAAAAGCCCAAACGAGAAAAGTCGTTTGGGCTTTTTTTAACTCCACAAAACAACCTCCGCTAAAAAATGATATTTTTGTAAAAAAACAAAATGAAAAACACCGCATATTTTTTCATCGTAGCCATATCCATAGTTTATTTATTAATTTATGGACAAAGCCTGATTATCCCTTTCGTATTAGGTGTATTGCTTTGGTTCGTTTTCAGAAAACTAAAATCCCTGTTGGAACGGGTGGATTTTATTAAAAACAAGTTTCCCTCTTGGCTCAAAGGCATCTTATCATTCCTAATTGTCTTGGTATTCCTTTTCGGCATTTTTGAAATCCTGTCCATAAGCATCCAAAACCTGACCGAATCCTATCCCACATACCAAACCAATGTCGGAATTATCCTAGAACAAATCAATATAAAATTCAACATAGACCTCATAACTATACTCAAGGAAAATATAGGGACTTTCGATTTCGGAGAATTATTGAGTTCTGTCATTAATTCCCTTTCGGGCATTATGAGCAATACTTTCATGATAATATTGTATGGCATATTTGTTTTACTTGAAGAATCCAATTTCCAACCCAAATTAAAAGCACTTTCCTCAAGCCCGGAACAGTTCGAGCAATCACAAAAAATCCTAGAAAAAATAGAAGAATCCATTTCCAGATATTTCGGTTTGAAATCATTATTGAGTGTCATTACGGGAGTATTGAGTTATGTTGTCCTCCTCACTATCGGAATTGATTCCCCGGCATTCTGGGCATTCCTGATTTTTATTCTCAATTTCATTCCTACTATCGGTTCGCTCATTGCTACACTATTTCCCGCTATTTTCAGTTTGTTGCAATTCGGAGAATTCACTCCATTTTTGCTCATTTTATTCTTTGTAGGACTCATCCAATTAATCGTAGGCAATTTCCTCGAACCAAGATTAATGGGTAGTTCAATGAATATCAGTCCATTGGTTACTATTATTTCCCTTTCTCTTTGGGGCTTGATTTGGGGAATTACGGGAATGATTCTTAGTGTTCCCATCACTGTTGTCATGATTATTATTTTCTCTCAATTTGAAAAAACAAAACCCATTGCCATATTATTATCCGAAAAAGGTGATATTTAGGAATAAATTTCGAAATACTGCATAAAAACGAGGAATTATCCTCCTCAATACACTAGCATAATCCAAGTTGGGTAAAACCTGTACTGAGATTAATTATCGAATCAATATATTATGACAAATAAAACACGCTCGTATAAACGGGATGAAATCAAAGGTGACTACGATGTCATCATTATTGGTTCGGGAATAAGCGGCTTGACCGCAGCCTCATTTTTAGCAAAAGAGGGAAAAAAAGTCTTGATTTTAGAAAGACATTACACGCCCGGCGGTTACTCCCATGTTTTCAAAAGGAGGGGCTACGAATGGGATATAGGTATCCATTATATTGGAGAGATGCACAGGGACACTCTACTCAAACAAATTCTCGATTACATTTCTGAAGAACCCATAGAGTGGGCGGATATGGGAGATGTTTATGACAAGATGATCTTTGGGGATGAAGTATATGAATTCAGGAAAGGGATCGAGAATTTCATCGCCCAAATGAAAATTTATTTTCCTAATGAAGAAGACCATATTGCGATTGAGAAGTACGTGGAATTGGTTAATGATTGTCAAAAAAAACAGAAAAGCTATTTTGCAGAAAAGGTTATTCCCCGTGCGGCAAGTTGGTTTTTCGGAAACAAAATGAGAAAAGGCGCCTTGGAATACAATCGGACAACAAAAGAAGTCCTAGATGAAATTACGAGCAATAAAAAACTAATCGCCGTACTCACCGGACAATTCGGTGATTATGGTCTGCCTCCCTCTAGAAGTAGTTTTATGATGCACGCCGTTTTAGCGAAACATTATTTCAACGGCGGATTTTATCCCGTAGGAGGATCTTCGGTTATTTATGATAAAATCGCTCCGACTATTATGAATCGAGGTGGAGCGATTTACACCAATGCCGAAGTAGAGCAAATTATTATAGAAGATAATAAGGCAATCGGAGTACGGATGGCAGACGGAAAAGAAGTCTTCGCAAAAAAAATCATATCGAGTACAGGTATTGTCAATACTTTCTCCAAATTAATTCCTAAGGATATTCTCAAGGAAAACAAAATGGATGAACTCCAAGCCCAAGTGACGCCATCCATCGGTCATGTTTGTCTTTATATGGGTTTCAAACATTCCACAGAAGAACTCAAATTAAAAAAACCGAATTACTGGATTTTCCCAGACAATTATGACCATGATAAAAACATAGATGATTATCTGGAAAATCAGGATAATGAAATCCCCGTGGTATATGTTTCCTTTCCATCTGCAAAAGACCCCGACTGGAACAACCGTTACCCAGGCAAGGCAACCATTGATATTATTACCATGGCGGATTACGAATGGTATAAAAAATGGGAAGATGCCAAGTGGATGAAAAGAGGGGACGATTATGAAAAAGCGAAAGAAAAATTGTCCCAAAGACTTATGGAAAAATTATTCCAACATGAGCCACAATTAAGGGATAAGGTCGATTATTATGAATTATCGACTCCTCTCAGTACGAAACATTTTGTCAATTATCAATATGGCGAATTATATGGCTTAGATAATAGCCCTGAACGCTTCGCTCAAAAGTTCCTCAAACCCAAGACACCTATCAAGAACCTTTACCTTACAGGGCAGGACACTATAACTTGTGGTGTGGGTGGAGCTATTATGAGTGGTTTCCTTACTGCCTGTAATTTAAAGAAAAGAAGCTTATATGGCAGAATCCGTAAGCATAGTGAGGCCAAGAATAAGGACTCAGAACAGATATAAATTTATTGGCGCATGAACCTATTCATTTCAGACCTTGACAAAACATTATTAAATGATAATGCCCAATTATCCGCTTATGCAAAGGATGAATTGAATCAAATGATTCAAGATGGTTTGCATTTCACCATTGCGACAGCCAGAGGACATCTTTCCGCTACGGAAATACTGAAAGGTCTTAAAATCCAATTACCCATCGTCGTTGCCAATGGTAGTTTCATTACGGATTACCAAACGGGAAAAGTATTGATGTTACAACAAATCCAAGATAATATCAATGAAGAAATCCTCCGAATCCTCACCTCTCTGGAAATTTATCCTTATGTCTCTTCCTTTGATGGAGAAAAAAGTATCATTTCCCACTCTTTAATCAACAACAAAGGTTCTAATTGGTATTTGGAAGAACTCCTCCGAACAAAAGACCCCCGAAGAACAGAACTCAAAAACATCTTCCATTCATTGGAAAATAAAATTATCAGCCTTACGGCAATTCATAATGAAAGTAAAATCAAGGAAGCATACCAAATTCTCAGCAGCCGATTTGAGAATGAATTAGAAATACATTATTACGAAAATCCTTATCACAAAGGATGGTTTTGGATGTCCATTCATGACATCAATGCGACCAAGAAAAGTGGCATTGAGAAATTGAATAAAATGATGGGATATAGCCCAGAAAAATTGACCGTCTTCGGAGACAATGTAAATGATATTCCCATGTTTGAATTATCCAAGCATAAAATTGCTGTCGCCAATGCCATTGATGAATTAAAAAATATGGCTACCCATATCTGTAATAGTAATGAAGAACATGGTGTAGTGGAATACATTAAAAAGCAATATTACTAAACCAAAAGTCGTTTTCTAAAAACATCGCTTCACGCCAAAAATAAGTCATTTGACGTAAAAAGTTGCAGTTTCTTTTTTCCCATCTTAGCTTTGATTTATCAAATACCCCATTTTCTTTCTATATTACAAAAATATCTAAGATGACAAATGTTATAGAATCCAAAGCCATGGAAACAAAAAAAGAATATAAAGCTCCTGCCAGAATTGCCCAATCGGGTTGCTCCTTTCTGATTCAGGATGAAAAACCGGAAAACATTTTCATTTCCGAAGATTTCAATGAAGAACAAAGGATGATACACGATATGGTACAGGATTTTTGCAAAGCGGAAATCATGAATGTCATGCTTAATAGAGGTCGTGAATTCGAAATCACCAAAGACAAGGATGAAGTTTTAGAGCTGATGTCCAAAGCCGCTGAACTTGGGCTTTGTGGCGTAAGCATAGGAGAAGAATATGGAGGAATAGATTTGGATTTCAATACCAGTTGCCTTTTTGCGGAAGCGGTTGCACCCGGATTTTCATTCGCCACTACGATTGGTGCACAGACTTCTATCGGTTCTTTGCCTATTGTATATTACGGTACAAAAAAACAAAAGGAAAAATATCTGCCGGGCATTGCTTCAGGGGAACTGAAGGCAGCTTATGCCCTTACAGAACCCCGGTCAGGATCGGATGCCAATTCAGGCAGGACATCCGCCAAACTGAATGAAGCAGGAACACATTATCATATCAATGGTCAGAAAATGTGGATCACTAATGGCGGCTTTGCAGATGTATTCATCGTATTCGCAAGGATAGATGATGATAAGAACCTTTCGGCTTTTATCGTGGAAAAGAATTTCGGAGGCATTTCATTGGGTGCAGAAGAAAAGAAATTGGGAATCAAAGGCTCCTCTACCGTACAAGTATTTTTTGAAGAATGTCCCGTGCCAGTTGAAAACCTTTTGGGAGATAGGAACGGCGGTTTCAAAATCGCATTAAATATTCTAAATACAGGAAGGATAAAATTAGCAGCTGGTGCGACAGGAGGTTGCAAAATGAGTGTGAACCAAGCAGTGACTTATGCCATGCAAAGGGAACAATTTGATACGCCTATTGCACAATTCGGTGCCATGAAACATAAAATTGCCCAAATGGCAATCCTGTCTTTCGTAGGCGATGCGGCAGTTTATAGAACAGGTCATAATATCAATTTGAAAACGGAACAATTCCTACATGAGGGAAAATCTGAGAACCAAGCAAAGTTAGGAGCTATTAGAGAATATGCAGTGGAATGCTCCTTGTTGAAAGTGAAATGTTCCGAGAATTTGGATTATGCTGTAGATGAATGTTTACAAATTCATGGAGGCATGGGTTATTCCGCAGAAGTAGGCATCGAAATGGGTTATCGGGATGCGAGAATCACTAGGATTTATGAGGGGACGAATGAAATTAATAGAATGCTTTCTTTGGCAGAATTAACCAAACGTGCCATTAAAACCAAGGAAGTTGATTTGGTCGGAGCAGGTAAAAAAATACCCTCTTATATCCTCAAACAATATCTTCCTTTCAAATCCAATTCAGGATGGAAACAAGAAGAAAGAATCGTAAAAAACATCAAGACATTATTCATGATGCTTTCTGGAAAAGCCGGACAAAAGCTGAAAGAAAAAATGGTTGATGAGCAGGAAATCGTAATGAATTTTGCTGATATTTTAGCAGAAGCTTATTTTTGTGAATCTACTTTATTAAAAGTCCAGAAATTAGAAAAGAATAAAATCTATCAAGGAAAGGATTTGGAAATCCGCAAAAAAGCCATGCAGGTTTATTTATACGAATCCTTGGACATTTGTAGGAAATCCGCAAATGAAGCGATTAATTCTTGGGCAACTGGTTCAGAAAAAAAATGGATGAAACGCTTCACTAATATTCTTTTGAAAGATTATGGAATTAATGCAAAAAATATGAGGCGGGATATTGCGGAATACATTTATGAGAAGGGGAAATATACTTTATAAAGTAAAAGGACATTGAAAAATAAAAAGAAAACACCAAGTAAGATTAAAAAGAAAAAAAAGGGCACTCGAAAAACATTCGAAATAGTCATATTTTCTATTGCAATAATTTTATTAATTATATTTCTTTTTAACGCGTATACTGCAAAAGAAGTGAAAGTCGATTTAGACATTGACCATGTAAATATTACATTATCATCAAGCCCAGTTAAAAAAGAATCTCGATATAAAGGATCTACACGAACAACTCCCTATTATGAATTAAAAGCAGAAGAATACCCATTGAAAAGGTTTGTGATTTCTACCTATAGTTATAAATCATGTAATTCTGAAATAACAACCGAGTTATCTAAGAATGATGAAATCCAAATAGGAATTCTAAAGAAAGATGTAAAGAATAAATTAAATCAATTTTCACATTCAGATAACAATGATATAAATAATAAATGGAACAGAATTGAAATTTATGACTTAGCCTTTTTTGAAAATAAAACAGCAAAACTATACTTACATGAAGAAAATGTAGAAACTAAATTAGGAGAACATAAAAAAGGATATCTTGCTTTATTATATATATTACCAATAGCAATAATAATTCCATTATTTATGTGGTATTACTTCAAATAGAAAAAAATCAAACAACGCCTTAAACAACTCGATTATTTCAAAGGAAATATAGATAAAAAAATTGACAATGAATTTGTTTTGGCAATGACAAATTTCCAAAAGAAAAATAATTTATCCATTGGTCAATTTGATTTTGAAACGTTGGCAGCATTAGAATTAGAGGACATTGAAATTATGAAATAAAATTATCTTATTTCATTTTACGCTTAAGAAACCAAAGCAGGAATCTTTCAGAAATTTTATTTTTAAAAAATTTATATTTCTTATAATTTTCGGGG
>JAHDHJ010000100.1 GCA_020631375.1 Saprospiraceae bacterium
TCTCCCGTATAAAAATAGAATTGTCATTATTCTATTTTTATACGGGAGAATGGTTGTTTCAAATGTCCAATTACTGCTCTCTACCCAATGGTTTCCTTTTCAATCCCCTCACCATTCCATCCTTTCCATTTCGGGAGAAAAGCAATACTAAAATTTATATTTTATCTGGGCTTTGATTTCTGATCTTCTTGGTTTATTAATTTCTTCCAACCCGCTTCCGAAAGTATCTTGGTTAGCATAGTAAGTTTGGGAAAACCTCAATTCCAATGACAAGTTTCTAATTCCTCTATATCTTGCCTTGATATAAAAACGGGTTCCCTTATTATAATAAGCAGGAATCGAAAAAGCATTTAAAATATCATTTTCAAAAGCGTAGATTCTAGAATCATAATCATCCGTATCGAAAATGGCAAAACGCCCTGTAAAGGAAATCGGAAATTCGATAGGAGAATAAATTACATCTTGGAATAATAGAAAACCTCTGCTTTTTCCATCCGAAAGTCCGTCATTATAAAATGATAATTCCATTCTATTCCTAAGCTCCAGTGACTTGGAAAGTTTATTGGCAATATGTAATCTTAGATTTGTCCTTTTCGTATCGACTAAATAATCTGTGTTCGTAATATTATCACTTGCGTTCCTTTCTTTATTCTCTTGTCTGAATTGGAGATAGACACTCATTTTCCTTTTTCTCTTGTAAGTTATCCTTGTGAAATATTCATTTCCTTTGGATGGTGCATCTACTCCCGAACGCAGCCAAGGATGTTTCCATGAATCAAAATAACTTCTGATTGACCAATTTTTATTTGGCAATATTTCCAAACCCAAGTAAATTCCGGTTTCATTATTTCCCGCACTCGTTTCCGCAAATGCATTAGGATATAAGGCCTGATAATCCCTACTATAATGTCTATGTACGACAGACATCGAGACCGTTCTATGCAAACCGATAATTAAACCATTGATTGTTGCTACTCCTCCATTGTCCCCAAGGGCCGTTTCTCCAAAAAAATTAAAATTCTGGATAATCCAAGAATAATCCAGGCTTCCGTTCATCATCTGCTCACCACTGAATGTAAATTGGTTATAAGTGGAGTAATTCCTCAGGAGAGGAGAACTCAATTTATCCATTGTGCCATTCAAGGCAATATGCCAAGACTTTCCTTTGTATTTTAATGTTCCTCCTGTTGTAAGGTGTTTTATGGAATTTTTATCAGCAATTTCCGCTTCTGTTCTATGGTTTCCCCCACTCTGTAGTGAAGACACTTGCAACACTTCAAAATCCTCGTCATCTCCAATGACTTCCCCATCTTCTGTAGTCAAGGTAACATTCGCATCCCGTCCTCTGTAAGAAGCAAAAGCCATCACTTCGAAATTTTTTCCAAAAGTAAGATTCACTCCAGCTCCCCTCTTAAAAAAATCTTCACCAATGGAAGTATAAGGACGCAAAGGTCTTCCCGATTTTTTCACATCCATCACAAATGAACTCTTACCACTTCCAAACCCATCGAACATGATTAGTCCTTGTCCCATATTCACTGCAAAATCTCCAAGAGCAATGCCTTTTATCGTTTTATTATAATCCTTTAGGAATATATGAGCCGAGCCGAAATCGAACCAAGGGAAATTTTTATTACTCCCTGAAAACAATTGTTCGCCCGGATCATTTTCCAAGGTAAATCCATAACTCAGTGTCGTTTCGTATTGATGCCTGAATCTCACAACAAGCTTATTCGGTTTTCCTAAATAACGGGAACCCGTTTCTGTCGAATCCAATTCTGTATATCCTTTCTTTTCTTCCAATACCCGATCCATTCTGAGGAAAACAGTATTCTTTCCTTTGTAAAGCATTTTATGTAAGCCAATATTGTAATCATCCAATCCGGCTTTTACGGTTACATATGGTTTTATTTTTTCAATGATTTCCGGATAGAAAGACGGAATGGCTTGTAGTTCGTAAACAGCAATAAAATCGCCGGTATTATTTCTATAATTAATAATATCATTGATTTGTAAATTGCTCAACATTCTGAGTTGTGCGAAATCTTCTGCATCCGCCTTGTTGAGATTTAATGGTTTTCTTTTGAAATTATCCAAAGCATCCGTCAGATCATCCAAATCGAATTCCGTCTCATCCTCCTGATTGGAAATGAAATCTTCTATGATGTCCTCATTGAATTCCGGTTCTCTATTCGGATTAATCGTGGTATCTAATTCTATAGTAGGAATATCATCTCCTTGTGCGAATGCAGAAAATGAAAAAAGGATAAATATTATATATAGGATATTAACTTTCATGCTTTTGATATTTCATTAAAAAATGAAATGCTTCCGATGATGGAATGCCTATTTGGGTTCTTCGGATTTTTCTTTCTTGTTCATTTCGAAAGAAATCGAAATCGCCGGAGTGAAACCTAAAGTATGATGGTAACTCGAAGCCAAATCAATCATCAATCCATTCTTCAATTTCAATCCCATTCCAAAACTGTTGAGAAAAGGGTCCGTACTAACTCCGGCACGCAAACAAAAAATATCCACTAAAAAATACTCAATACCCATTTTGAAAGTCATATCCATATCAATATCCTTTTCGAATTCACCCGTGATGGTCAATTTTTCAAAAGGCAAATATCCTGCTCCCAATTTGAAAACCGAGGGGACTTTCTCATCTTCCACGATTTCTTGCCTTACCGGATTGAAAACATGTGCGGCTACAACTAAATTTTCAATCAATTGGGCCTGTATTCCCAATTCAAAAGTAAACAAAGCCTTGTTTCCATATTCAGGGATAGAATATCCCAAATAATCGAACTGCGCCCCTATGCTTAGTTTTTTTGATAATTTTCTGGCGTATGCCAATCCTATCTTTTGCTCATTATACCCAGAAAAACCATAATAATTCATGGACAATCCGAATGTTCCCGCTTTGGTCGGATAAGCAAATCCGGCGGTATAAGAATTGATTTCTGATGTTAGGAATCTCTTTTCCGCTCCTACGGAAAATCCCACACCTTCCATAAATGCCAATCCTGCCTGGTTACTATATATACTATGAATGTCCGTAAAAACTATGGAAGCATCACCCATTGCCAATCCTCTGGCACCTGCCATTGGAGAGGAACTATTTTGGGCATATATGCCAAAATTCATTAAGCCGAAAAGTAGTATTAAAAGTAAGTTTTTGATTTGCATGGCTAAATTTTTCAATTTTCAATTTCTAAACCGTTGTCTTGGGTCACTTTAGAATAATATCTTCCTGCCTCAGTCATTTGCCTGTCCATTGTTTCCAAATCCACGCGAACCAAGCCGAAACGGTATGTAGGTCCGAGATTCCATTCAAAATTATCCCATGTACTCCAATGGATATAGCCTCTCAAATCTACACCATCTTTAATAATTGTATGCATTATTTCCAAATAATCCTTGATACTGGAAATCCTTACATCCGAATCATCCGAGCAAATCCCGTTTTCTGTAATGATAATGGGTTTTTTGTATTTATTATGGAATTCGAGGATAATATCCCTGAAAGCGGAGGGTTTATATGCCCACATCTTATCATGTGGCAATCCCATTTTTGCTAATTTCCCCGGTGTATCAATTTCGGTAATCGGAAATGGATTCATAGGCATATGTGCATAATAACTCAAACCCCAATAATCCAATCTGGCAAAATGTTTTGCAGCGGAATCCATGAACCACCATCTTGCGAATTTCGCAACAATCCTGCCCAGAAAATTCGTACCCTGAAAATCAACGGTATTGCATGAAATGCCAACCATTTTATCCGGATAGGCTTCCTTAATCATATCATATACGATATCATGGGCTTTGCCCATGTGTCTTAAAGCTTTATTCGCCTTAAAGTAATTTTTCTTGAACGGAGGGAAATTCCCAATCATATAGCCATTAATGGCATAGACATTCGGTTCATTGAATGTATTCCAATTCTCTACCAAATCTCCGAAATGCTCAATGCATTGCCTGGCATAGTCTATAAATGCCGTAACATTGTCCTCGTTCAGCCATGTCCCATTTTTTTCAAACCAATTGGGATTCATGAAATGATGGATGACAAACATGATTTGAGTGCCTTCCGCATTGAGTTTTTTAAAAAAATCCCTGTATTCCTCCACCACATCTAGGTCAAATTTCCCAAATGCCTCAGTTTGCAGCCTTGACCAATCGACACCACATCTATACATCGAGCCAAATTGACTGATATAGCCTATATCTTCATCTCTCCTTTTCTCATGATCCGTAGTTCTGGAAAAAGTGTAACCATCTAGGGTTTTCACACCATTCCAATTATGATCGCCAGCAGTTTCTACTTGTGCAGCAGCAGTGGAAGTCCCCCATATGAACCCATCTGGGAATTCTAGGAATTTCTTTTCTTTCATATTCAATTAAAATTCCATGCAATATAATCAACTGCTTTATATTTTTAGTATTTGGATGGCTTAAAGTTCCTTTGGCTGCTTGGAATTTGATTTTGTTTCTATAATCCAATAGCTTATAAAACAAAGAAACCGGACGCAATCATTTGCATCCGGTTTCCATTAATATTTTCTAAAATGATTATTTTGAAATCACTATTTTCTTAGTAATCGTATCTCCTTTATGATTCATTTCAATAAAATAAACGCCATTTGATAAATCACTCAAATCAATTCTTCCTCCATTATTCATGTAACCGTCTATATTTATTGACCGTACCTTTTGTCCTTGGGCAGAAATTATATTTACTTCCTCTAATTCATAGCCATTAGTATTTAAATTAATAATACCAGTACTTGGATTAGGAGAAATTTCAATTTGTTGCTCCAATTTAAGGTTATCAGTTCCTGAATGTCTATCTATGTGCAGTGTGATTTCAAAATTTTCCTGATTCAATCCTAATCGTGAACCATTACTTCTGATGCCTTTTGTGTTTGTTAATTCAATTGGGAAAACCAATTGATCGGCTGTGCCACTCCTTTGGGCGACAAGGTCTCCAATGATTGTAAAATTAACCGTAGCGATTTTACCCGACCCTGATGCGGATGTTGAGGTTCTCCTTGCAGAACCGATGTCAAAATTACCTCTGGCTGTTTGTTTTGCCAGATGAATGATTTCATCTTCTCCGCTATAAAAAGAATTTTGAACATATTCTATTGTAACTGATTCGTGAACAACCAATTCCTTATCAAATTCCAAAACCGTAGCCAAACCATATAAGTCCGTTACGGGGCTGTCCTCAGAACCAAGTATGAGGTCAACACTAAAACTCACCAATTCAGGATTATCTTCGTCAATGACTATAGAGTCAGAATTATATTCCAAATATATTGATGGGTCAGAATCAGAGCCATATTCTGGTATTTCTATATCATAGTCATTTTGATAGTTGCCGAGTATTGTAGTAACATCTATTTCATCAATAGTTCCATCCCCATTACAATCTATGTGCTTAAGGTTGATCCCATTAATGTCGGTCATTGACCAATCTTGGGCAACCTGACCTAACCATTCGCATGAGGCATCCGGTCGGACTGGGCCATAGAGTCCATAATAAATACCTATGGGAAAAATATCATAGATATTTGCCAGTTGGTCTCCATTGGTATCTCCGGGCAAGACACAGACTGTTGTCTCGCAATTGTCTTGATTCGAAAGGATTTGGACTTCTTTACATATTGTCCCTAAACACGGCTCTTCGTATTCATAGCTATATTCATAATCCGCACATACGGTGTAGTATCCGGGAGCAGGGGCTGGTGATAAATAAAAATGGGATTCGTTTCCAATTGAATTATATGGATTTTGGAAATACCAATCAATGGAAGTGGGGCTAATGTATATATTTTCAGTATTGACGACAAGTCCATACATATTCCCGAAATTATCTATCCCGGTTTCTATTTCAAAATCGGGGCAAGTCGATAATTCTATTTCTATTTCTTGGCAAACTGAGGTTTGACAAGAATTGCCGTCCGTCATATCTAGGCAAATTTCATAAGTGCCTGACGATTCAAATACATAATCTACTGAAGGTCCTCCACATGAAAACAAATTATCTATGCTCCAAGAATAGACAAAAGGTGCTTCTCCGTACACACCTATGGCTTCGAAATGAACCAGTCCTTCTGTTTCTTCTGAGGGCGAATGTGCCAAAGAAACAGAACAAGCCAACCCATTGGAAATGAATAGGATAAGAATAGATAATGTTATGAATATTTGTTTGTAAATAATTTTCATATTCAATAGTTTTGGCGGAATAGAATTTTGCTATTGTAAATGTTGGGAATATTTAGAATTAAAAAAAGAACATACATTTCAATAAATACATTGTATATTGTCCTTTAAAATTAATTAAATAATTGATAATAAGCATATTATTACTAATTATTTAATAAAAAAATCACTTAAAACTTATTTCCCTTGAACTTAGAAGAAGATAAAATCATTTCAATTTTGTTAACTTTTTCAAAGTATGAGCTGAATCGGTTCAGGAAATTCCTTAATTCTCCTTATTTCAATGAAAATAAAAATCTTATTTTATTCTATTTGTCTATTGAAAAATCCCTGGGGAAAAAGTTATCGGGATTAGGGCGGGAAGATATCTGGAAAGGTGCTTTTGCTAATAAAAAATTTAATGAATTAAAGTATAGAAGATTCAACTCTGATTTGACAAAATTGGCATATCGTTTCTTATCTATCGAATGGCATGAACGGGAAACGTTATCCGGAATGGAGGGGGTATTGAAAAAAGTAAATACCGCGGATTTAGGTAAACACTATATGACTGCATTGAGAAATATTAGAAAAGAATTGGATGAAAATCTAATTCGGAATGATTATTATTATTATTACAGATATATTTCGGAATATGAATCCCATATGCATCTTGAACGAATAAAAATCAAAAGAACATCTTTGGATAATCTTCAAGAAGCAGATTCTAATTTAGATGTTTTTTATATTATTAATAAATTAAAACATTATTGTGATGCATTGAATTATAAGACTTTTCTATCCATTGGAATTGATGTGAAATTATTACCTAGTCTGATGCAGTTCATTGAAGAAAACGATTATTTAAAATATCCTGCTGTTGATATTTATTATACGATTTCAAAAACAATAACAGAACCGGAAAACAAGGAAAATTATTTTTATTTATTAGAGTTGCTGGAGAATAATTATTACTTATTTCCAGACATTGAATTAAGGACATTATATATTTATGCGACTAATTTTTGCATCACTAGAATTAATTCGGGAGATAAGGATTTTTTCAAGGTTCTATATGATCTTTATAGTATTTTATTAGAGCGGAAAACTATTTTTAATCATGATGAATTAGATGAAAGGCATTATAAAAATATTATTACTTTGGGTGTGAGATTAAAGGATTATTCCGGAGTGGAAACATTTATTCTGGAATATAGTCCTAAGCTGAAAATCGAATATAGGGAAAATGCACTTTCTTATAATTTGGCACATTTGTATTTTGCACAAAAAAAATATACTGAGGTTATCGAACAATTAAGTGTGGTAGAATATAGTGATTTATTTTATGCTTTGGGCAGTAAATTAATTTTATTAAAAACCTATTATGAAATGAATGAGTATGCCGCAATGGAATCTTTTATAGATACCTTCAGAATTTATTTAAGGAGGAATAAATTAATTACAGGAAAAATGAAAACGCAGTACATGAATTTCCTTAAATTTTTTAAAAAATTAACTTCTATTCCTCTTTATGAAAAAAATTCTTTTGCTCAATTAGAGGAATTAATAAATAAAACAGACGAGGTGACGAATAAGGCTTGGTTGTTGGAAAAAATTTCAGGATTAAAATAAACTATCAGGGATTAGTAACCAAAATAATATATTGATAATCCAAAGTAGTGTCATCTGTTTCCATCAGTCGATATCCAGCCAATTCCAATTCGTTTTCTACGGAATCCATTGCTACCCTTAATTCATCCGGAGCACCATAACCCTCTGGTAATTTCTTTTTCTTATAATCCACTATCAATAATTTAGCTCCCGATTTCATTCCTTTTTTCAAATTGGAAAAATACTCTATTCTATTTTCAATATAAGAGTAAGTATTTACCAAAATAACAGCATCCGCTTCTTCTGGTTTTAATTGTGGGTCATTTTCATTCGCCAACCTGGTATGGATTTTATTTTGTATCGCTTCTGGGAATTTTAATTTTGTCGTGTCAATATATTTAATGGCTTGTGGGTCAATATCTATTGCTAAAACATTCGCGGATTCAAGTGCAAGTCTAAAAGTAAAATATCCGGTTCCCGCACCGATATCAGCAATCGTTTTACCATCTATTTCTCCAAGCATTTCCAGAACCTTTTCCGGCTGTTGCCAAATGATTCTGTCTTTGTCTTCGATTTCTTCAACTAAATCTTGTGCACCCTTTTCACCATGGTCATGAGAATGGTCGTGATTGTGGTCATGATAATCATGTTCATTTTCTAATGGATGAGTTTCATGATGATCATATTCTTTTTGCCAACATCCCATTAAAAGGAATATTGATAAAAATAATAAGGTAAGGGAATTGAGATTAAAAGACATAGTGGAAAATGATTTTGAATGCTAAGATAGTCTAAAAGATTTAGTTGTGTTATAAATTTAAACTATCCTTTTCCTACCAACCATACTTTTTCCAATCTTCGATATAATCCACATCAGAAAGGCGAGGAAGAAATGCAGTCGTCAATTGCATTTCTTTGCATTTTTCCAAACTTAATTCCAGGACATTTTCCGTACTCCATGGAATTTCTTCAAATAATTCCGGATAATGGGAATTCATTCCCAATAAATAATATCCGCCATCCAAACTAGGACCGAATACAACATCATTTTCCTCTAATAATAGAAATGCTTTATTTAAAATATTTTCATTGATTTGTGGGCAATCACTCCCAATGATGACTACCCTATTTCCAGAGGAAAAAGCAGATAAAAATCCATGCTTCATCCGTTCACCCAAACCTTTTCCCCTTTGTAGGAATTTTTGGAATTCAGTGTTCGTCCATTCGTCTTTATCATCAATAAAATGACTATAGTACAAATGTTTTTGAGCGGAAGTTTTTAAGCTGATTTCCCTTGTATGATTCAGTAATTCTTTGTAAATCCGCAAGGCTTCAATATCTCCTACTGTTTTTGCAATTCTGGTTTTTGCTTTTCCTAGAATCGGGTTTTTAATAAAAATGAGGAGAATATTATCAAGCTCACTTTCCCTTTTTCCCATTCAATTTAGCTTTATCCGTTTTTTCTACTTTACTTCCTTTTTCCAATTCTTTGGACACTGCGGAATAAGGTCCTGTAACGACTTCGTCTTCCTTGTCCAGCCCCGAAAGAATTTGTATGTATTTATCGTCTTGGATTCCTGTTTTGACTTCTTTGATCACTACGGTATCTGCTTGTTGCACAAAAACAATTTCCTTGATTTCCTCATCATCTTCTATTTTATCATCTACCCTTGTCGTAACAGCTTGTATAGGCACGGACATGACATCCTTAATAGATTCAGTCTTAATATCTACGGAAGCAGACATTCCCGGACGGAAAGCAAATTTTTTGTTTTTAGAAATGAGGTCCTGATATGAAGAACGATCAATTCTGATCTTAACCGTAAAGTTAGTCACTTGATCTGTTGTCAACATGGCATTAGTCGTATTGCTTGCGGAATTGGCGATTTCGGTAACTTTTCCAGTAAAAATCTTATCTTGGTAAGCATCCACTTCCACTTTTACCTCATCTCCCAGATTCACTCTCAATACATCGTTTTCACTCACATCCACTTGGACTTCCATATTGCTAAGATTGGCAATTTTGAAAATAATGTCACCCGTCATTTGGGTCGTTCCCAAAACAGTTTCTCCTTTCTCCTTACCCAAATAAGAAACGATTCCGGACATCGGAGCATAAATAGCCGTTCTATTCAAACTCGTTCTAGTTTCCCGCAAAGTAGCTTCTGCGCTCTTTACGGTAAATTCTGCTGATTTTACCGTTTGTCTGGATGCTTCAACTCCTGCCTGGGAAGAAAGGACAGTTGCATCTGCTGCTTCCAAATTCGCTTCAAGCGAACGAAGAGAAGACTTTGCATTATCAAAATCCGCTTGGGAAATGACTCCGTCTTTTAACAATTGTTCATTTCTCTTGAAAACTGCCCTTGTATTTTCCAATTGGGCAATAAGCTGCTTTTTCTGTGCAATGGATTGTTGCAAAGCTGCTTCCGAACGGGAAAGGTTGGCTTTGGCATTAGCCACTTGAGCTTTCGTATTATCCAAACTTGCCTCACCTCTTTCCACTGCTGACTTATACAAATCCGGATCTATTTTTGCCAATGTCTGACCAGCCGTAACCGAATCTCCTTCAAGGACATATAACTCCACCAATTCTCCGGAAACATCCGAACTGACATTGATTTCTACTTCCGGAAATACTTTCCCGCTGGCAGAAACCAGTTCGTCAATAGTTCTTTCCTTAGGCTGCTCAATATAAACGCTTATCCCATCCTCTCCTTTGCTCTTTTTATAAAAAATCATTGAGACTAAAGCTGCAATAACAACAGCAGCTATTATATAAAACCAAACCGAACTCTTTTTCTTCTTCCTAGCCATAATTAATTTATTAAGAATTTCATTTGCGAATTTGTCTGTTTTGAATTGTTATTTTCATAATTTGATTTCTTTTCCTTGATAAAAATCCAAAATTTTCAAACGGAAAATATAATCGTACTTGGAGCGAATAACTTCTGTCTCCGCAATGGAGAGATTATTCTGTGCCGTAGTTAATTCAAAACTATTGGCACTACCCAAATCGAATCGTTTTTGGGTATTTTCAAATGCGGTTTTCAATGATGCCACCGTGGATTGGGCGGATTCATATGTCTTCTGGGCAGCTTTGGCGGAAGCCAATGCATTCTGAATTTCCACCCTTAGATTTTGCTTGGTGATTTCATTCCTCAAACGAATGGATTCAGTTTGTAATGCAGCCCTTTCCATATTCGATTTGGTCATTTTATTATCCCAAATAGGTATGGAAACAGAAAGTCCGATAAATTCACCTAGATTATCCGAAATCTGATTGAAATATGGGTAATTACTTTCCAATATCGGAAAAGAAACATTATCGATTGTCCCACTAAATGCGACTCCGCCCACTTCCCCATTCAAAGGTATTTGGTTAGTCACAGGGTCAGTTGATTGTTCATACAATTTTGCCCTATTGGAATAGTTCGTACTAACACCCGCAGAGAGGGTAACTGTCGGTCTTTTTGTGGCCTGTGCTATTTTTTCAGAAATTTGTGAACTGTTCAACTCTATTTCCCCTGCTCTCATTTTAGGTTGTGCATTATAGGAAGTATTATACAGTTCCTTTGACATCATTGCGTCCAAGTTAGTATCCGGGACATTCACATCTCCCGGTTTTTCAACCCTGATTTCTTCATTCAAATCCATGAACATGATTTGCTTCAAGGACAAAAGGGATAAATCCACAGCATTTTGAGCCGCAATGACTGTTTGTTGCTCCCTAGCAATTTGGGCATCCATGTCCAGTCTATTATTCCTTGGCAAAGTCCCTGCATTTATCAGTTTCAATGTCTGTTCTAATTGTTCATTCGATTGTTCCAACCTTTGTTTGGCTGCGGAAAGTTGCTCTTCTGCCAATAATACATTCAAATATGTTTGTGATACCTGTAGGGCAATATCCTGGGAAGCCTGTTGGGCATTGAGTTCTGCTGCTTGTATATCCAACTTATCTTTTTTGATCGAATTGCTCACTCTGCCACCGGTATAAAGTTGTACACCACTGCTTAGGCTGAGGGAATTGGAAAAAGATGTTGTGGTTTGGAATGAATTGGATGTCGGATCAATAAACCTACCGGAATTGATATTTGCGGATCCTCCGGCAGACAAATTCGGGTATCTGCTCATTTTGTCCTGTTTCAATGAAATTTCGGCAGTTCTTATATTGAGCTGTGATTGTAGGACACTGATACTTTTATTCTGTGCTTCCTTGATACAGTTTTCCAATGACCAAACATCTTGGGCATTTTGTAAAATCGGAAAACTGAATAGACAGAAAACTAAAATGAAGAGTTTTTTCATAATGATAAATTTCCACCAAATATTTTTTGATGGTACAATGGTAACAAAGCAATCTCGGCTGGACAATTTATTTATATCAATCTTCATCAAATTCAGATGAAAGTCTAATTGTTAGGGATAAAAAAAGGCCATTCTCGATGAATGACCTTTTTCCTTGTATCCTTATATTATTGACTGAAAGCAAACTGGATGATATTCGCCCCCATTTCCAAAGCCTTCCTTCTTAGATCAGGTGGATCCTTATGGACTTCCGGATCTTCCCAACCATCTCCCAAATCACATTCATAAGTATAAAAACAAACCACCCGTCCCTCATGTATCAAACCGAATCCCTGCGCTGGCTTATCATCATGTTTATGTATTTTGGGCAATCCGTTTGTAAATTTGAACTTCTGCTTATAGATAGGATGGTCAAATGGCAATTCTACAAATTCCAGTTCAGGAAATACCTTTTTCATGGTAGGTCTTACGAAAGGATCCATTCCATAATTATCATCTATGTGCAAAAATCCTCCGGCTATCAAATACATTCTGAGGTTTTCAGCTTCAGAATCGGAAAAGACGACATTTCCATGCCCTGTCATATGGACAAAAGGATAATTGAATATTTCCGCATTGGCAACTTCCACTGTTTCGTAATCGGGGTCAAAATTCGTTCCTAATTTGGAATTACAAAAATCTGCCAAATTGGGCAAAGCCGTAGGGTTTGAATACCAATCCCCTCCCCCTTGGTATTTTAATAATGCCAATTTAATGGTAGGTTCTTCATCGGCTTTAAAAGCCATGATTCCCAGTGCAAGAAAAATTATTGATATTATTTTGATTTTCATCCTAATGTTTTAAAAATAAAAAATTCCGAAAATTGGCTTTAAGCTTATTTACTAAAGCTATTAACTAGATGTGCCAAATGGCAAGCAATCACTCCGGCTGTTTCAGTCCTCAATCTACTTTCACCCAAACCTACAGGCTTGAAACCGGCATCCAAAGCCATTTTAATTTCTTTTTCTGAGAAATCCCCCTCTGGCCCAATCAATATTAAAAGATTCTCTCCTTGTTGACTGCTTTCCAAGAAATGGAGATTCTCTTCAGAAACCCAACAAATATATTTGGATATTGATTCATCCGCAATAGCTGCAATGAATTCTTTGAAAGTAATCAAGTCGTTTAATTTAGGCAAATGAGCCTTCAATGATTGTTTGGTAGCGGATAAAGCCACTTTTTCCAATCTATCCAAACGAATTTTCTTCCTTTCGGAATGGTAACAATCTATGAATGTAACTTCATCGATTCCGATTTCCGTACATTTTTCCAAAAACCATTCCGTCCGGCTGATGTTTTTGGTTGGGGCAATCGCTATATGGATATGGGTATCCCATTTTTTCTTTTCCTCTTTTTGCAGGATGTTGAGCCAGACACCTTTTTTGTGTAAATCGGTGATTTCTCCTTGGTATAAGGTTCCTTTTCCGTCAATAAAATGAATAATATCACCAGTTTTTTTCCTAAGCACCCTTACACAATGCTTGGATTCTTCCTCTCCAAGAATAGCAGTATTGCCTGTAATATTTTGAGTATAAAAAAGCTGCATGGTATTTGATTATCTTGCAAAGATAGTATTTGGAAAATAAGTTTGTAGTTTAACAATTATTCTTCTTACAATTCGCAACATTATACTTTTTTATTTGTCTGATATAAATGGAAACGATTAAATTATACAAAACAAACTATTGATATCTTCATCCGATAATTTAGATGATGGATTATTATCTTTTGTTTTTAAACCAACAATAATGAAAATACCTTACCTAATAATTTTATTCCTAATAATTTCCTCCTCCCTTTCATTTGCCCAAAATCAAATACAGGGAAATGTAATTGATGAAAACGGAGAAGCCGTTTCCTTTGCGAATGTTATTCTCAATAGTGCTATGGATAGCAGTATGGTGAAATTGGAATATACCGGAGATGATGGCGAATTCATCATACAAGGAATAAATAATGGAGATTATCAATTAATCATTTCCTATGTCGGTTACAAAGAACAAGTAACATCCATAACTTTGTCAGGGGAGGATATAAAACTAAAGACCATAGAATTGGAAGTCGTTTCAAATGAATTGTCGGAAGTGACAGTGAGTGCCATTCGTCCTATTTTAGAAGTTAAACCGGATAAATTAGTGTTCAATGTGGAGGGCAGTGTGAATGCCCAAGGGAACGATGGTTTGGAATTATTAAGAATATTGAAAGTCCAACTTTTATGGTCAATTTTGTAGCATCTAACAT
>JAHDHJ010000101.1:0-7190 GCA_020631375.1 Saprospiraceae bacterium
CGCCACAAATACAGCCAAATTATTTTATATTATTATCGGATTGTTCGGCTTGTATTTATTATGGATTATCCCTAGGAAAAGATACAAGAAAAAAAATGCAGAACTAAGAGAAAAACAAGAAAAAGAACTCGATTTCCAAAAGAAAGCATTTACCCAAAAAGTAAAAAATTCAGAAGAACAACTAATGATCCTGAAAAATGACTCTTTGAAAAAAGAAGTTCAGTTTAAAAATCAGGAGCTGGCATCGACGACCATGCACTTAGTGCAAAAAAGTGAAACCATTTTAAAGATAAAAGACGAGCTATTGGAATTATTGAAATCCAAAGAAGACGATGCCATAAAAAAGAATTTGAGAAGAGTTGTTAGGGCGATTGACCAAGATTTAAAATTGGATGACAATTGGGCAAATTTTGAGAAATATTTTGATCAGGTTCATACGGAATTCATTCAGAGGCTAAGAACAAAATTCCCTCAGCTAACCCCGAAGGATTATAAATTATGCGCATTCCTAAAAATAAATCTTTCATCTAAAGAAATTGCTTCCTTATTAAACATTACGACTAGAAGCGTAGAAGTAAGTCGGTATAGGTTAAGAAAAAGATTAGAATTGAATTCAGACGAAAACCTTGTCGAATTCATTATGGATATATAAAAAAGAGGCTGCACCAAAATTTGGTACAGCCTCAATTGTCTAAATTAATCCAATCAAATATTAAGACCTTATTTTTGAATTAAAAACCTTCTAGAAATACTTCCTTCTTTTGTTTCCAAAACTATAAAATACATTCCATTAGTCATAGATGACATATCAAGGTTCAGATTCGCTTTTTCAATACTATAGGCATCTTGATAAATCGTTTGTCCCATTACATTTACAATACTTAGTGAGACATCACTCATTCCTTTTAATTCCAGATTCAAGGATAAATTATCTTTCGCAGGATTAGGGCTCAACTCAAATGTTTCGAAAAACTCATTATCTTCTATTCCTACTCCAAGGCATACATCACATTCATTCCAGCAATAAGCATTCAAGGTTTCGTCCATTGTTACGATATGGCTACGATTTACGAAACCATCAACAGTTGAAGTACAAGCATCGCCATCAGCAAAATCTTCTGAATCAGACCAGTTATCTACAGTGAATTTATATTCAACTGTATCAAGTGGCAGATTCAATGTCAATTCCCAAACACCATCCAAGTCGGCATCTGTCATCGGATTACAAGTACCGCACCAGTTGTTGAAAGAACCATTTAGTTGTACTTCAGTAAACGTACCTGCGTATTCGTTCATATCGACTTGGAACGTGACATTGGCTGTTGTCGGAACTCCTCCACAAGGATCACAACTATTCCAACAAACTACAGGAAGTGTTTCATTAGCTGTTACAATATGGCTTCTGTTCGTGAACCCATCTATAGTAGAAGTACATGATTCGCCTCCAGCAAAAACTTCTTGGTCAGTCCAATTATCAAAAGTGAATTTATATTCAATCGTATCTATTGGCAAATTCAAGGTAAGTTCCCAAATACCATCCATATCGGCATCCGTCATCGGATTACAAGCACCACACCAACCATTAAATGATCCATTCAACTGTACTTCTGTAAAAGAACCAGTGAACTCATTCATATCTACTTGGAACGTGATATCTGCCGTAGTTGGCACACCGCTACAAGGGTCACAACTATTCCAACATACGACATCCAAAGTTTCATCTGTTGTTACAATAACGGACCGATTTGTAAATCCATCTATAGTAGAAGTACATGATTCGCCTCCGGCAAAGGATTCTTGTCCTGTCCAATTGTCAAATGTGAATTTATATTCAAACGTATCTTGTGCCAATGGCAAGGTAACTTCCCAGATACCATCCATATCTGCATCCGTCATCGGATTACAATCTCCGCACCAGCCATTGAAACTTCCATTCAATTGGACTTCCGTAAATGTTCCCGCATATTCCGACATGTCGACTTGGAAAGTAATATCGGAAGTCATCGCCATACCACCACAAGGATCACAACTGTTCCAACAAACAGCATCCAAGACCACATCTCCTGCTACGGTAATGCTACGGTTGGTAAAACCATCTATCGTAACCGTACATTCCTCGCCTCCGGCGAATGTTTCCTCTCCTGTCCAATTGTCAAATGTGAACTTATATTCATATGAACCAGCTGCCAATGGCAAGGTAGCTTCCCAGATACCATCCATATCGGCATCTGTCATCGGGTTGCAATCTCCACACCAGCCATTGAACGTTCCATTCAGTTGGACTTCCGTAAATGTTCCCGCATATTCTGACATGTCGACTTGGAATGTCACATCGCTATCTTCTGCTACGACACCACAGGCATCACAACTATTCCAACAAACAGCATCCAAGACCACATCTCCCGCTACGGTAATGCTACGGTTGGTGAATCCGCCATTCGTAACCGTACATGATTCGCCTCCGGCGAATGTTTCCTCTCCTGTCCAATTGTCAAATGTGAACTTATATTCATATGAACCAGCTGCCAATGGCAAGGTAGCTTCCCAGATACCATCCATATCGGCATCTGTCATCGGGTTGCAATCTCCACACCAGCCATTGAACGTTCCATTCAGTTGGACTTCCGTAAATGTTCCCGCATATTCTGACATGTCGACTTGGAATGTCACATCGCTATCTTCTGCTACGACACCACAGGCATCACAACTATTCCAACAAACAGCATCCAAGACCACATCTCCCGCTACTGTGATGCTACGGTTGGTGAATCCGCCTAATGTAGAAGTGCAAGACTCGCCTCCGGCAAATGTTTCTTGACCTGTCCAATTGTCAAATGTGAACTTATATTCATATGTAGCTGCAGCCAATGGTAAGGTAATTTCCCAAATTCCATCCATATCGGCATCTGTCATTGGATTACAGTCTCCACACCAGCCATTGAAGCTTCCATTCAATTGGACTTCTGTAAATGCCCCCGTGTATTCTGACATGTCAACTTGAAAAGTGACATTAGCATTTTGACCAATACTTTGGAATACTCCTAACATAACAAAGAATGGCAATAGTAAATAATTCTTATTCATAATTTTGGATTTAATAAATTTGAATTGATGTCAATAAAACATTGGTTTTCAATTAAAAACCATTTATCCAAAATTAGATATATTAAATGTCATAGACTATTTTATCACCACATCAACACCACAACAATGACTAAATACCACCACAACAAATACTCATTCGATAGAAAAACCATCTTTATAAGTCTTATTTGTTTATATATTTGGGATATGTCATAAATAGGCAAATTTTAGTTAAGTTTCCAAAAATGGAATTTCACCAATTACTTATGGAAAAAAGAATAACATCAATAATCCTGATACTTCAAATATTCTTCCTTTTTGGAACGATATCAGGGCAGTCAATTAATATAAAAGGCAAAATCACTTCAGTAGAGGATAGTACCGAAGTCATTGGAGCAACTGTAGAAATAAAAGGTGGGGATACCAGCCTAGGAACAGTGAGTGAATTTGATGGTACTTATTCTATTTCTGTACCCAATAAGGAGACAGTATTAGTGTTTTCTTATCTAGGCATGAGGACCAAGGAAGTTTTAGTTGGGGAACAGACTACTATTGATGTTGTAATGGACTTAGATATTTCATTAATGGAAGAGGTCGTTATCATAGGATACGGCTCTCAAAAGAGGAGTAAAATAAGCGGAGCTGTCTCGGTATTAAATTCAGATGAAATATCAGATACTCCTATTCTAAGGACAGAACAAGCATTACAAGGAAAAACTTCAGGTGTTCAGGTTTCCCAGAATTCTGGTTCTCCAGGTAGTGCCTTAACTGTTAGGATCAGAGGTGTTGGCAGTATAAATGGCGGAGACCCTTTATATATTGTAGATGGTACAGCCGTCTCGGGCTTGGATTTCCTAAGTCCTAACGACATTGAATCCATTAATATACTTAAAGATGCTGCATCCGCAGCAATATATGGTGCTAGAGGTGCAAATGGAGTCGTCTTAATCACGACAAAAGGAGGAAAGAAAAACCAAAAAGGAAAAATCAGTTATGATGGCTATTTTGGAATACAAAATCCTTGGAAAAAAGCACATTTGCTCAATGCTAGAGAATATGCAATTATACAAAATGAAGCTTATATCGCTGCTGGAAAGACGCCTTTGCCAGAATTCGCTAATCCAGATGTTTTTGGTGAAGGAACAAATTGGCAAAATGAAATATTTGAGACTGCTCCCATAATGAACCATCAGCTCACTTTTACAGGTGGTGGAGAGAAATCCACTTATGCCCTTTCGGGAAATTATTTTAAGCAGGATGGTATAGTTGGAGGTGAGAAGGCAAGATTTGAAAGAGTTACTGCCCGTCTTAATGCCTCAAGAGAAATAAAAGAATGGCTCAAGGTTGGCAATACATTGGGTATAACCCATTTTAAAAGAAATGCCATCCCTGAGAACAATCAATTCAATACACCGTTGCTAAGGGCATTGAATATGGACCCTATCACTCCGGTTAGGAAGTTCGATGGGACTTATGCATATTCTACATATACGGATTCGGATATCGGGAATCCAGTCAATCAGATTGAACAAACTTTTGACACTTGGAAAAGCAATAGAATACTTGGCTCTATTTATAGCGACATTAAATTCATGGAAGGGCTTTCCCTAAAGACTACATATAGTCTTGACGTTACTTTTGCAACACAAGATATATTTTTTCCTCGCTTTAATTTAAGTTACGACCCTATACTAAATGACGCTCCCGCACAAGAAATAAGATTGGAAAACCAAGTAGTTTTCAATAACTATATATGGTCAAATTGGCAATTGGAAAATGCAATAACCTATACGAAGACTTTAAAAGAAAAACATGATTTATCAGTTGTGTTAGGTAATTCGATATTGGAAAATAAATACCACAAAAATGGTGGAAGTAATTCGAATCTTCCTAGTAATGATCCAGAAGATGCCTATATATCAAACACCACAGATCCAATCAGTTCACAGACAGCTTTTGAAGAAGCTTCCGAATCCTCTCTTCTCTCTTATTTCGGTAGGGTAAATTATAGCTTTGATAATAAATACCTTTTTTCAGGTACTTTAAGAATTGATGGGTCTTCCAAATTTGGAGACAATAATCCTTTTGGATATTTCCCTTCGATTTCAGCGGGGTGGATTCTATCTAATGAAAATTTCTTTGAATCAGACTTGATATCCTTACTAAAACTTAGGGCAAGTTGGGGTAAGAATGGGAACGACCAAATTAATGGTGATTACCCATTTTCTACAGTTGTGTTATCTGGACAAAATTATGTTTTTGGACCTGATGAAACCATAACTAACGGCAGCGTGGCAACGACAGCTGCTAATCCAGATATAAAATGGGAGACTATTGTCCAAACAAATATTGGATTGGATCTAGAATTATGGAATGGAAAGCTGAATTTCACAACAGATTATTATATCAAGAATACACTTGACATGCTATATGCCGCCCCCATTCCGCTAACTTCTGGAACGGCTCCCCCGACGCAAAATGTTGCCAGTGTCAGGAATAAAGGCCTAGAATTAGCATTAGAATACAGGGAAAAAGCTACACCACTTAAATATAGCATAGGAGGTAATATTGCTTTTGTAAATAATAAAGTAATTGGATTGGGAGAAGGAGGAGAACCCGTATTTGCCGGTTATATCCAATCATCGAACAGCAATGCTACCAAAACAGATATAGGGCAACCCGTTGCCTCTTTTTTTGGATATGTAACCGATGGGCTTTTCCAGACCCAATCCGATGTGGAAGCACATGCATTCCAAAGCGAGAATACCGCTCCGGGAGACATTCGTTTTAAGGACCTGAATAATGATGGAGTCATCAATGAAGATGACCAAACATATATTGGCAACCCTACGCCGGATTTCACATATGGAATGAATTTCAATTTTGAATATAAGGATTTCGATTTGGGCATTTTCCTTCAAGGTGTCCAAGGAAATGATATTTACAATGGAACAGTCAGATATGATTTCAGTTTTGTAAATCGTCCCATTACAGCATTAGACAGATGGACAGGACCCGGAACATCTGATTCTGAGCCTCGAGCCAATATAAACGACCCTAATCAAAATGCCAGGATTTCAGATAGGTTTGTAGAAAACGGTTCTTATCTAAGATTAAAGAATATACAGTTGGGCTATAATTTCCCAAAATCAATATTATCAAAAATAAAGGTAGATAAACTAAGGGTTTATATTTCTTCCCAAAATCTATTCACATTTACAAAATATTCCGGCTTGGATCCTGAAATCGGAACAATAGGCTCCTCTTTGGAATTGGGTATAGATAGAGGCTTCTATCCCCAATCAAGAACATTTTTGGGAGGCATACAATTAACATTTTAAAATCATGAAAATGATGAAGATAAAAAATGGGTTGTTAATTATGATAATCATATTCACAACCCAAAGCTGTGGGGATAAATTCCTAGACAAAGAACCCATTATTGGAGAGACGGAAGAGAATTTTTATAGAAATGAGGAAGATGCCTTAGCCGCGGTAAATGCAGTTTACACAGCATTGCAATTTGAACGATCACCAGCAGGTCATTTCAGATGGTTTTGGGGTGATATCATGTCCGATGATTCAGAAAAAGGAGGTTCCGGTGATAATGATGTTTTTGAATTGACCCAATTGGAAACATTCCAAACACCAACGAATGGAGTATTATTAGAATCGGAATGGAAAGCCAGTTATGAGGGGATTTATCGTGCCAATGTCGTTTTGGAACACGTTCCGGATATTGATATGAATGTGGAATTAAGGAATAGGATATTGGCAGAAGCTAGATTTATCCGTTCATATTTTTATTATAACTTAGTTACCATTTTTGGCGGGGTTCCTTTAGCGGATCATGTATTATCTCCATCTGAATACAATATACCAAGGTCATCTTCGGCAGAAATTTGGACATTCATAGAAAATGATTTGACCGAAGCCATTCCCCATCTTCCTACAAAAAGCGAATATCCATCAAGTGAAATGGGCAGGGTAACAAAAGGGGCAGCGGAAGCTTTACTTGTTAAATCTTACGTTTGGCAAGAAAAATGGTCCAATGCCAAAACTACCGCAGAAAGCATTATCAATTCGGGAGAATATACACTTACACC
>JAHDHJ010000101.1:7204-14384 GCA_020631375.1 Saprospiraceae bacterium
TGCCTCCATTTTTACTGTAGAAGGAGAAAACGGAAGCGGTTCGATTTTTGAAATCCAGTATATGACCGAATCCGGTGGGACATGGGATTTTGCCAATGAAGGAACGCTTACCAATATCTTCCAAAGACCTAGAGGAGAGTTTGAGGGGTACGGTTTCAATATTCCTACCCAATCCCTTGTAGATGAATTCTTTTTGGAAAACAGTGGTGTAGAAGACCCCAGACTACCATCAACTGTATTCAGGGTTGGTGACAATATGGGAGACAGAGGGGTTTTCACTAAAGCCGCTACCGGATTTGACCATGACTACTATCCTAAAAAATATTTCAATAGTAAAAGTGAAGAAGCAAGTTTTGGTGACGTGGCACCTAACGGAGGTTCCAATGACAGGGTCATTAGATATGCGGATGTATTGCTGCTGCATGCAGAAGCATCTTATCACACCGGAGACCAAACATCCGCTAAAATATCATTGAATAAAGTAAGGGCAAGAGCAAGGGGGAATAATGAAGATGTTCTTCCTGATGTCACTTCTTCAGGTTCTGCTTTATTGGAAGACATATACCATGAAAGAAGAGTTGAATTAGCTCTGGAAGGGCATCGCTTTTTCGATTTGGTCAGAACAGGAAGAGCAGCAAGTGCATTATCAGGGTATATAGAAGGTGTTCATAACCTTTTCCCTATCCCTGAATCCCAAATCCAGGCGACCAATGGAGCTATCACCCAAAATCCAGGATATTAAAATCAAAGAATCATAATTACCATTCTTATGAAATATAATTTATTAATCTTATTGGCATTTATCAGTCTGGCTTTTATTTCATGTGAACCATATATTGAGGATACTATAGATTTGCCTCCATTACCAGATTCACCAGAATTTACAGTTGTCCCACATCCGGACAATCCGAATAAAGTTGTAGTCAGCTTTACTTCCGATACATTTTTTGATCATTTATGGAGTTTTCCCGGTGGCACTCCCGCATCTTCAAGCCTCAGCGTAGATACCGTATTCTACCAAAAAGCAGGAACACACGAAATATCACTCCATGCGTCTGCAATAGGAGGAGGAGGCACCTCCTCTTCCAGTCAAAATGTGATCATTGAAGAAGATGCTGTAATTCTATGCGATGAGGACCTTACCTTACTGACTGACGAATGTACCGTGAAATGTTGGACGCTATCCCAGGCTCCTGCCTCTATTGTCGTAGGTCCGGAACCTTTGTCTGCCGAATGGTTTGCATCATCTGGTTTAGATGGAGCACAATTAGATGATGGCTGGTGTTTTGAGTTTGAAGGAGCTGTTTTACGATATGAAAATAATGGGAATACTTTTTCGGCTTGTGCCAATTACTCTGTTGTTGAAGACTACCCTATTCCTCCTAATATGACTTATAATATTGTCCCTAGTAATTCTGATTTTTCAAGCCTTAAAATCATATTGCCGGAAGATTTCTGGATGGGTGTGGAAGATTCAGGCAATGAATATGAAATACATAGCCTGACAGAGAATGAAATGGTTTTACTTACACCCATAGCACCTTGTGACGGTTCTCCATCAAATGGATGGTTCACTTTGACTTTTGTTCCTCAATAAAGAACCGGATAGAAATGTTATGGATCCAATATTCTATTGAATCCGATCAGCAACTACCGGACTTACAATAATAAAATTAAACTAATGAAATTTATATATCATTTAATCCTATTCACAATCCTTTTTTCTTCATGTAAGGATGATTCTATCTTGGAAGATCCAGTACTTCCCGTTCTCAAAATTGAAAACATTGAAGTAGAAGAAGGAAATATTGACCAAATAGTTTCTTTTTCTGTAAAACTGGAGGGAGAGAACCTAACCAATGTTGTTGTAAATTATAACACTATAGAACAAACGGCTATTGATTCATTAGATTTCGAAAGGACTTTTGGGCAATTGATTTTCGCACCTAATGAAACTGAAAAAATTGTTGAATTAAGCATTCTAGGTGACCAACTTAATGAAACAACAGAATCCTTTGATTTCATACTATTGAATCCCATTAATGCCACAATGGAAAACAATAGGGCAACTATCAGTATCTTGGATGATGATGACGGAAATAGCAACAACCTCACTATCCCTTTAATAGGTTATACCACTCCGAATACTTATGCTGGAATGAATTTAGTTTGGTCCGACGAATTTAACGATGGAACTTTGAACGAAAGTTATTGGACACATGAAATCGGGAATGGCAGTAGTGGATGGGGAAATAATGAATTACAATATTACAAAGCAGAAAACACTTATTTCGCTTTGGATGAATATATGGTAATTGAGGCAAAAGAAGAAAATGAAAGTGGATTCGATTATACTTCATCCCGATTGGTTAGCCAAGATAAATTCGAATTCAAATATGGAAGGGTTGACATAAGGGCAGCCCTGCCTAAAGGAAGGGGCTTATGGCCCGCTCTATGGATGTTAGGAGCTAATTTTGATACTGCCGGATGGCCGGCTTGTGGAGAAATTGATATCATGGAAATGTTAGGGCACCAAAATAATATTGTACACGGAACAGTTCATTTCGGAGCCGATTTTTCCCAACACTCTTTTGTTGGTGCATCTAGGTTAAGCCCTTCCGGAAATACATTTGACGAAGCATTCCATGTGTTCTCCTTGGTTTGGGAAGAAGACCATATCCAAATATTAGTGGATGACATCTTATATTCAGAAGTAGTACCTAGCGATTTGAATGGACAACCTTGGCCATTCAATGAAGAATTCTTTTTCATTTTCAATGTTGCAGTAGGTGGGAATTGGCCAGGCTCCCCTAACGATGCAACAGTTTTCCCTCAAAGAATGATTGTCGATTATGTTCGGGTTTTCCAATAACATTGTAAAAGAAAAAGACAGCATGTTTATGAATTTAAAATACATTTCCATATTCCTTTTCTTTATTGTTTTATCTGCTTGTAAGCAACAAAACACAATGAGTATTGCCAATGTTGCTGGGGTGGTAAAAACACAAGAAAAAGATAATATTGACAAAAAGATAGATGAAATTATTGCCAAAATGAGCATTGAGGATAAAGTGGGAGAAATGACCCAATTATCCATAGATGCCATTTCTGTAGGCGAACCGTATAATCTAAAAAGTCCACATGAATTGGACATCAATAAAATGGAGGAAGTCCTTGTAAAATACAAGGTCGGTTCCATTTTGAACTGCGGGGGGCATGCCTACACCAAAGAACATTGGCATAAGATAATTTCTACCATACAAGAATACGCTACCCAGAAAAAAGAATCCGGTATTCCGGTACTTTATGGAATAGATGCCATACATGGCACTAATTATACATTGGGTGCTACCCTATTCCCACAACAAATTAGCCAAGCAGCTTCTTGGGATACTGAAATTGCGAAAGAAATCGGTAGAATTACCGCTTATGAAACCCGTGCATCTTCCATTCCTTGGAGTTTTTCTCCTGTCTTGGATATAGGCAGGGATCCGAGATGGCCTAGATTATGGGAAACATTCGGAGAGGATGTCCATTTGGCTTCTGAAATGGGCGAAGCCATTATCAATGGTTATGAAGGAGATAGGAATAATATTTCCGACCCGAATCGGATTGCTGCCTGTATGAAACATTTCCTTGGCTATAGTGTGACCATGTCTGGGAAAGACAGGACTCCTGCTTGGGTTCCGGAAAGGCAACTAAGGGAATATTTTCTCCCTACTTTCCAGAAAGCCATCAATGCGGGAGCACATACGATTATGATTTGCTCTGGAGAAATGAATGGGATTCCCGTTCATGCAAATAAAAAAATCCTTACAGATTTACTAAAGGACGAATTAGGATTCAAGGGCATTGTATTGACTGACTGGGAGGATATTAAATATTTGTACAGCCGTCACCGAGTGGCTGAAGGAGATTATGATGCCGTCAAAATGGCAATCAATGCCGGCATTGATATGAGTATGGTTCCAATGGATTTGTCATTTACAAAAACATTAAAGGAATTAGTAGAAAAAGGAGAAGTTCCGATGAGTCGGATTGATGATGCGGTAAGGAGGATTCTAAGGGTGAAATTGAAATTGGGCTTGTTCGAAACACCTGTTACCCATTACAAAGATTATCCTAAATTTGCTTCAGAAGAACATTCCAATATTGCTCTGAAAGCTGCTCAAGAATCTATTACTTTATTAAAAAACGAAAAAAACATTCTTCCACTTTCCAAAGATGGAGAATATCTCGTCACTGGTCCGACTTCCCATAATTTAAATTATCTGAATGGAGGGTGGACACATACTTGGCAAGGAAATGATCCACAATGGAACACTCCAGGAAAATTGACTATCGCGGAAGCCATAATGGAAAAAATTGGAAAAGAGAAAGTTACTTACCTAGAAGGATGTACTATTGACACTATTATTAATATAAAAAAAGTAGCGGCAGCAGCTAAAGGAAAAAAAGCGGCAATCGTCTGTATTGGGGAAGCGACCTATACTGAAATTGTTGGCAATATAGGAGACTTGGTCATTCCCCAAGCACAAATTGATTTGGTGAATGCCATTGCGGAAACAGGTACACCGATTATTCTTGTCTTGGTGGAAGGAAGACCGAGGATAGTGACTCAGTGCGACAAAAAATCAGATGCCGTAGTTATGGCATATCTGCCCGGAAATGAAGGCGGAAAGGCAATTACAGACGTTCTGTTCGGAGATGTGAATCCCTCGGGCAAATTGCCGTTCACCTATCCTCGTGACCCGCATTCCTTAGTTACTTATGACCATAAGGGAACGGATAAAATGCATTCTGATTTTTCTAGCAATGCCTTTGACCCTTTATATGAATTCGGACATGGTTTGAGTTATACGCAATTTGAATATTCCAATTTAATATTGAGCAGTAAAACACTGACAACGGAAAATAACCTGACTGTTTCTGTTGATGTGAAAAACGCAGGGAAAAGAGCAGGAAAAGAAGTTGTACAATTATTTACAACAGATTTTGTAGCCAGTATCACTCCATCCGTCAAACGATTAAAGGCATTTAAAAAAATTGAATTAAAAGCAGGAGAAACCCAAACTATTTCATTTGAAATAAATCCAAGGGATTTGGCTTTTGTAGGACTGGAAAATAAGTGGATAACTGAACCAGGTGAATTCGAATTAAAAATAAATGAATTGTCTGAAGAATTTATTTTTGAGGGTGAAATTCAGGTCTATGATAATTTAGTAATGATTAAATAATTTTTGAATTAAATAAAAACGGAAAACCATGGAATTATTTGATTGGATAATCATTATTGTTTATTTCTTAGGCATATTTTTTACGGCTTATTACGTTACCCAAAAAGATAAGAAAAAAGATTCCAATGCTTCTGAGGATTATTTTTTAGCCGGAAAAAATCTAGGTTGGTTTGTTATCGGAGCATCATTATTTGCATCCAATATCGGCTCGGAACATTTGGTCGGTTTGGCGGGTTCCGGAGCAAGGGGAGATTTTGCCGCCGGACAATTTGAATTATTGGCAACATTAATCCTAATTTTATTAGGATGGATTTTTGTTCCCTTTTATATAAAATCGGGCGTTTTTACAATGCCTGAATTTCTAGAAAAAAGATATTCCGGTGCAGCAAGGACTTACTTGTCCGCTGTTTCTATTTTCGCTTATGTTGCTACTAAGATTTCCGTAACCATTTTTGCAGGTGCATTAGTTTTTGAAGTCATGTTGGGCGTCCCATTTTGGGCAGGTGCGGCTATAGTTGTTGTGGCAACGGGAATTTATACGATTTACGGAGGATTAAGGGCCGTTATTTATACGGATATGATCCAAATGTTCATCCTTGTTTTCGGTTCATTAGCTGTGTCTTATTTTGGCTTAAGTGCCATTGGGGGATGGTCCGGAGTAACGGAAACCATTACCGCTACACACGGAGCTGAATCTTCAAAATTCTTTAATTTATGGAGACCGATGGACGACCCTGATTTCCCTTGGACAGGTGTTTTGTTCGGTGCTCCGATATTGGGAATTTGGTATTGGTGTACGGATCAGTTCATTGTTCAAAGAGTCTTGTCTGCCAAGAATGTTTCCGAAGCAAGAAAGGGAACTATCTTCGGAGGCTTCATGAAATTATTACCCATATTTCTTTTTGTAATTCCCGGAGTAATCGCCTACGCTTTGTCCCTGAAAGTAGATCCTACTTTATTAAATAATGCGGCAGGAGAAATGGACGGTGATACCGCCCTACCCTCCTTGGTTATGAATTTTTTACCCACAGGTTTCAAGGGTTTGGTAGTAGCTGGATTATTAGCTGCATTAATGAGTTCTTTGTCTTCTGTTTTCAATAGTTGCTCTACTTTATTCACTTTGGATTTTTATAAAAAATGGTATCCGGAATCTACCGAAGAACAATTGGTAAAAATAGGAAGGATAGCTACAGTAATTTTAGTCATCAGCGGATTGATGTGGATTCCATTAATGAAAATGCTAACTGAAGGAGGAGGAATTTATAAATATTTACAAAGTATCCAAGCATATATCTCCCCACCGATTGCAGCTGTATTTTTATTAGGATTATTCATGAAAAGAATTAATTCAAAAGGTGCGATTGCTTCGCTAATGGTTGGTTTGTTTGTGGGAACATTTAGAGTGGTTATGGAAGCCGTAAACGCTTCGGGTGGATTAACAGATGGAGGAATCTTACAATATTTTGCAACGGTTAATTTCCTTCATTTTGCATTGTTTTTATTTTTACTATGCTCTATTGTTTTAATTCTGGTCAGTTATACTGCACCACAACATTCAGCCGAAAAACTAAAGAATGTTACCTATGAAAAAAATGCGGAAGCGAAACCATTATTTGGCAATCCGGATTTTTGGTTAACTGTAGGGCTAATTATTTTGGTATTTGTCCTTTGGATAGTATTCAGTCCATATGGCATAGCAGGTTAAATTTATTATTTTGCTTTTAATAAATTGGTTAGGTGGCAGGTGTGTCTTAACGATGCACCTGCTTTTTCTTTAATTATTTCAATAAAAATATTATGAAAAAATTCATACTTTATATTCTTCTTTTTAATTTTTCATTAGGATATTCCCAATCATTACCCATTGATTTTGAAACAACGGTTGGTACATCTGACTTTGTAGATTTTGATGGAGGAACAGCTAGCGTAATTCCCAATCCACA